>DASZUX010000571.1:0-8981 GCA_035547455.1 Chitinophagaceae bacterium | reverse complement strand
CATTGAACAACTACTCCTGCCTGTTGATTATACACATCCTGCAGAAAAAACATCTTTCGATGTGATTTCGAAAGATATAAATGCAACTGTTACCCTGCAGTTAAGAGAAACTGCCGCAAAACAAAATACTACGCTGTTTGTTTTATTACTTTCAGCCTTTAAGCTATTGCTGGCAAATTATACAGCACAGGATGATATCATCTCTCTTGTAGGCTTTGACAACAACTTGTTACCGGAAAACAACAATGCTTTTGACGGTATTATTTATTTGCCTGTGCGCATTGTAGTTGATGGGGATGCATCATTTGCCCGGTTGCTCGCAACAGTAAATGAAGCTACAAAGCTGGCAAAACAAAATGCAGGAACTTCCTACAAATTACTTATTGAAGAAATATTACCCGGCGACAAAAATAAACAGGCCGATTTGTTTAAAGCTATATTCCTGATGCTGCCGCAGAAAAACAACAGGGAACCGGCTAAAGAACCTGGTGACCCGCCCGTAAAAACCGATGTTACCTTGCGTATTATTGAAAAGCAGGATGGGCTATGGCTGCACATAGATTATTGTACACAATTGTTTACTGCAAATACTATATCCCGCATGATGGTGCATTATATTGAAATACTTTTTTCAATAGCAGTTAATGAACAACAAAGTACCGGCACAATAAATATGCTGGCCGAGGAAGAAAAACACCGCCTTTTAAATTTTTATAACAACACAGTAAAATACCCAAAGGAAAAAACTGTAATTGATTTATTTACCGGGTATGCAAAAAAATTTCCGGGTGATACCGCCCTGGTGTTTGAAAATAAAACGCTAACCTAGACGCAACTGGATGAACAGTCAAGCCAACTGGCAAACTATCTAAAGGCTAATAATGTTACCGATGGATCGCTCGTGCCTGTGCTGCTGAACAGGGGCCTTGAAGTTATTATTGCTATAATCGGGATAATGAAGGCTGGCGCTGCATACGTGCCTATAGACCCCGAACTGCCATTTGACAGGATTGCGCATATTCTGCAGGATATTGACGCCAGCATAATAATAACGGGTCACGCAGAACAAGCTATTTTACAGGAAGGCGCCGGCCACCCGGGCAAAAACCATTATATTCTAAATATAGAAAAACAGTGGAGCGAAATTGATAAGCAGCCCGCAACACACACTACCAATATAAGCCAATCCGGTCTTGCTTATGTTATATATACATCAGGATCTACCGGTAAGCCCAAAGGTGTAAAAATAAAACACAGAAGCCTTGTGGACTATGTGTTTGGACTTGAAAATAAAATTACCATCAGTGAATGTAAGTCTTTTGCGCTTGTCTCTACTATTTCTGCTGACCTTGGAAACACTGTTATTTTTAGCAGCCTTGCATTTGGGGGCGCTTTACATTTATTTACAAAAGAAACAATAAGCAACCCTTGGCAGCTAACCAGCTATTTTACTGATAATAAAATTGATTGTTTAAAAATTGTGCCGTCTCACTGGCAGGCATTATGTACCGATGAAAAAATTTTATTGCCGGAAAAGCGTTTGATATTTGGCGGCGAAGCCTTACCGGGCAAAATAATCAGCCGTATTAAGGCTACAGGCACTGAATGTACTGTAGTAAACCATTATGGCCCCACAGAAACTACCATTGGCAAACTGCTTAATAAAATTGATATACATACACCCTGCGATGGGGTGGTGCCCCTGGGCAAGCCTTTTGGTAATACCAACATATATATACTAAACAAGCATAAGGCATTATGTGCTACCGGCCTGGCCGGCGAACTATACATTGAAGGAGATGGTGTTGCAGACGGCTATCTTAACAGGGATGACCTTACGGCAGAAAGGTTTATTACCAATCCCTTTAATACCGAAGGCAAACGGTTGTATAAAACCGGCGACCTTGTTAAATATTTACCTGATGGCAGTGTAGCCTTTCTTGGCCGCGTAGATGACCAGGTTAAAATACGCGGGTACAGGATAGAACTAAATGAAATAGCAAGCATACTGGAACAATGCCCGCTGGTAAAACAGGCCGCAGTGATAGCAAAAAATACAGGAGACACAAAAAAGATAGCTGCATACATAGTGCCTGCGGGCGTATATAATAAGTATGAAATAACTGCTTACCTAAAAAGCAGGCTGCCGGCATATATGATACCCTCATTATTTATGCAACTGGAAAAACTGCCATTAACTGAAAACGGCAAAATTGATAAAAAAAACCTTCCTGAAATAGAGGAGGAAGAAACATACCTGCCAGATTTTGCGGCACCGGTTACCGATGATGAAAAAATGATATCTGAAATATGGTGCGAATTGCTGGGGCATGAAAAAATAAGCATTAACAGTAATTTTTTTGAGCTGGGCGGCGACTCACTTACCGCAATTAAGTTAATGGCGAGGCTGCAAAAAAAACTGGATATTAATCTGCCCCTTGCCATATTGTTTCAATATTCAACTATTAAAACACTTGCAGCAAATTTGCGCTGTCAGGATGACTATATAAAATGGGAATGCCTTGTACCCATCCGCCCGCAGGGTAATAAAACCCCCGCCTATATTGTACATGGGGTTGGCGGCCACGTATTAGTATTAAACCATCTTTTGAAATATATAAGCCCTGAGCAACCGCTGTATGGCTTGCAGCCAAAGGGCATAAAGGGTAAGAGCGAGATACCGCGTACTATTGAAGATATTTCTGCCTATTACATACAGGAAATTTTACAGCAAAACCAAACCGGGCCTTATATAATCGGCGGCTTTTCATTTGGCGGTATTATAGCCTTTGAAATGGCACAACAGCTAACAGCCATGGGTAAAGAGGTTAAAATGCTGGTTATGTTTGATACCTACCTTGGCAGGTTTTATGAAAAGGCATCACCATTTACAAAATTGGGCTGGAAGCTGCACAAAATAATTTACACCTGTGTATTGTTATGGCAAAACCCAAAAGTGAAAATTGCCTTTGAAAAAAGAAAATTTAAAGACAAAGTACTGCGGCAATATAACGAACTGAGGTGGAAGCTAAAGGGCAACAAGGTTAAGAAAAACCACATGTATTACATATACAAAATACAGGATGGTTTAAAAAGCGCCAGGCGTATATATAAACCTGCACCCTACAAGGGTGAGATTCATTTATTCAGGGCAAAGAAAAAAACCTTTTATTTTCATGACTATACATATTTAGGATGGCAACCCTTTGCTTTAAATGGCATAAAAACGCACGATATGCCAGGTGAGCATGAAAAAATTTTTTTACCGCCCGACGATACAATTTTTGGTGTAACACTGCAACAATGCCTGGATGAATGCGATGCAAGTTTCGGTAGCAAATAGCGCAAAACTGCATGCAAAACAAAAAAGCAGCTACAACTTTTACATCGTAACTGCTTGATTTTTATGTGGCCCACATGCCATCAAAGGCGAAAATCTTAGTACGGAAGAAACCGAGGAGCGTATCAAGCTTTCAGAAGAATACCGCCACGTATTAGAGCAAATCTGCCACCTGCCTAATATCGTGATTGAGTTGGTGGGTAACTGGATATGGGTAACGGGTAGCACCTTTCCGGTAAAAACGAAGCTGAAAGCAGCAGGATTGTTTTTTGCGTCCAAAAAAGTGGCATGGTATTACCGCGCCGAAGCCTACAAAACCAAAGGCAGCGGTAAAACGCTCGAGCAAATCCGCCGCAAATACGGCAGCGAGAATATAGAAGACTTTAAGCCGGGCAGGGAGCTTGAATAGCTGACACCTGCCCGCCTTGCTGTGGTAGCCCGCGCGGGCGCGGGCTACTTTTCTTTGCCCCGCAGCAAAGAAAAGTAGCAAAAGAAAATGCAGGGCAGCGTTGTGTTCAAAAAAGGCAATAATTTAGTTTGTTTTGAGCAGTTTAAGAGATTCTAATTTTAAGACAATAATAATGTAGCCAATCTATTTGATATCGGCTATTAAATTTGCATATGAAAACTATCCCGTATTTGTTGAACCTATAGGGAGAAGCTTTCCATCCACTTGTTCTTACTGGAATTTTTTAGCTATCGTTTACAGCTTCTAACCGAATGTGTAAGGTAGAGAACTTTCAGTGTGGCACTAACATTTAACAAGAAAAATAGATTTCTTTTTTGTATTCCTGCTGATAATAAAAACGGCCGCCCTCTGTAACTTGAAAACTTGTTAATTAGTATTTTTAATTATTCTTTTCCTAAAACAAAGGCCGATAAAAGTAATGAGAAAAAAAAGCCAAAAAAACACCTGCGAAGAACCGTTTAATTCAATCAAAGATAAAGACCTCAAAAATCTTAGAAGTAAATACATGCAACTATAGATTATGACAAGTATAATTAAATGTGGATAATGCGGTTTGAAATAATACTTAACAGGGAGTGATTCATCAGAGGAGCTTCCCGAATAATCTGGCGGCCTTCTTTACTCTCCAACTTTATCCCATGCCTCGCGCTTTCTGCTTCACTTCTTGTATTGCCAGTACCACAATATGTTTCGTCTTCATCCCTATCATACAACCAACAGGTCCATTCAATTCCACCAAAGAATTTTTTGTCTTTTTTAAACTCTTTTCGATAACGTTTAATAGTTGCTATTTGCCATGGGTAAAGTTTAAGCATTTCTCGCTTTTCAAAGTTAGGAATAAAATATTGCCACAAAAATTTCGGCGAGTGTCTATCTTGTGTGTTTATCTGAGCGTCTTTGTATCCTCATCAAAAGAGATAAAGCCCTCTTGGCGAGACACTTTAAAGTTGTTAAGCTCGACCGCACAGGAAATGAATTATTGGCAATTTATGAATCGGGCAGAGAACTATTTTATCAGTACAAACCCCTTTTTGAAATTGTTCGACCATTATTCCGACCTGGAGGGCCCTGAACCAATCGGGTTCGTTATGAATTACAATTTTTTACACTCATAACTATAAAACATCTATGCAAATTCAATATTTCATGTTAAATTTACATAGATGATACAACGGCGTTTACAGAAGACGATTATTGAAACATTGCGGCGAACACCATCGGTGGCGCTTATGGGGCCGCGCCAAATTGGCAAGACGACTATTGCGCTTAACATTGCAGAGACAACACCTTCTGTCTATCTCGATCTTGAAGACCGGCTTGACCTCGAAAAAGTGCGTGATATAGCAGCGTTTCATTCAGCTAACAGCGACAAGCTGATTGTACTTGATGAAATCCAGCGCCTGCCGGAAGTATTTGCATCTCTACGGGGGATTATTGACCGCGCGCGCCGCAAAGGCAATAAGACCAACCAGTTTCTATTCCTGGGCTCAGCATCAATCGAGTTGCTGAAACAGTCCAGCGAATCGCTGGCAGGGCGTATCTCTTATCTTGAATTGTTCCCGGTGGATGTGCTGGAGTTTGCAGAAGGCGACCCTGATAAACGAAATATGCTTTGGCTGCGCGGAGGTTTCCCGGAAAGCCTGCTGGCTGCTTCCGCTCAAGACAGCATGAAATGGCGGAGGGACTTTATACGCACATACCTGGAGCGGGATATTCCACAACTGGGCCCACGTATCCCGGCACAGACGCTGGAACGCTTCTGGACAATGCTGGCGTATAATCAGGGCACATTGCTCAATGCCTCCACATTAGCGCGAAGCCTGGATGTTTCGAGCCCAACCATCGTGCGGTACTTGGATTTGCTGTGCGATCTGTTGCTGGTTAGGCGGTTGAAGCCCTGGACGTTCAATATCGGCAAACGACTTGTGAAATCCCCAAAAGTATATGTTCGTGATAGTGGCATTACCCATGCACTGCTTAATATCGGCCGCTATAATGACTTGCTTGGTCACCCGGTAGTTGGGGGCAGTTGGGAAGGCTTCGTCATTGAAAATATTATGGCAGTAATTCCTACTGCGGCAGAATGCTATTATTACAGTACAGCAGGCGGCGCAGAAATTGACCTTGTGCTGGAATTTTCTCCTTCGGAGCGTTGGGCAATAGAAATAAAACGCAGTTCCGCACCTGCCTTGTCAAAAGGTTTTTACGTCGCCTGTGAGGATATAAAACCTACCCGTAAATATGTGGTGTATTCGGGCGCTGATACATTTCCGATGGGCGACGGAGTAACGGCAATTTCGCTTGCCGGGCTAATGCAGGAACTCCTGAAGCTGCAATAAACGGCACTCAAAAACAAAATATTATGCCATTCAAACGGCTTTTTATTATGATAATTTTCCGTTTGCAGGCCTGATTTACCGGCGGTAGCGGGGCATAGTGCAAGCTCAATATACTTTTATTGGGGGCAGGCCAGTGGAATGTTTTTATCTGTGGTTAAAAAGATTACCGAGCAACGATTTGGTTCTGTTGTTTCCATACCGCTTATTAAAACTGACGTAAAGTGAGGAGCAGATTGGGAACTAAGAAACGAATTAAAGCAACCACAAACTGAAGGCTATTCATCAAGAGCTTGAGTGAGACGTTGAGAAACGGCCTTATCTAATAAGCCGTGAATTAACATCTCCATGTTGATATTCCTAACCTTGGAAGAAAAAGCCATAGCGCCCATGCTTAAAAATAATTTCCCAATCAATTCATCGGCGAAGCTACTTGAAATAACCGGAATTCCTTCCCAATCAATAATCATCGGATAAAGCGGCTCCGCATTCATGAGGTTTAGTATTTTATTCCTTATTTGGAGGCCCGAGTGTCGTGTACCAAAACCTGTTGTCTCACTTTTCATTTTTAAAATGAGTCCTTCATTTCCTTCCATTTCATATTTAAGTTCGATTATATCGACTGGTCTATATTCCCTGCCGTTTTTAAAGACTAATGCTTTGGAAACAGAAAAGTCTTTCCTATTCCCTAATTGACCACAAACAAGTGTTCCTTCAAATTTTTGGAAAGGTCTGCGAGGACTTTTAATGGTTTCATTTGAAGTTGTTAATAATCTACCAATGCCACTAGTAATTTCAAACGACCCTCCTGTCATAGTCGCAACTCTTAAGGAACCCGCCAAGCCATTGCCTTGACCAAGTTGCGGATTTCTTGTAACGCCCGCCTTTACTGCTTCTCCTAAAGCCTGTAAGTCTGTTCTTAAGGATGGAATTGCTTCTTTTAGAGAACTAAGAATGCCTTGACCGCCATCGGCGACAGCGAAAGCGATTTGTCCATTTTGCAAATATGTTGTTGCTTGAACCAACCCTCCAATTGAGGAACTTGAATGGTTCAAAACGTTATCGGTCAATTCATTTATTGACCATTCTAAACCTGAAATAATATCCCTTGGTAGTACCATGTTCCTAATGACCACATCCATTAAGTCATCAACCGCATTCTTTTGCTCAACAGCGTTTGTAAATTGGGTAGTAACCAAATGCCTGTCATGAGTTGATTCAGACATTTCAAATTGATGGGGAGTAAGATGGTAAGCCCAATTTACTGCTCTAAATAATCTTCGTGTATTATCTTCGGTTGGAAGTTTAATATAAGGTTGTATCCCTGTTAGCCATAGCTTTTGAACAGTTGCTATAATTGGCAACATGCCATTTGGGTATGCAATGAAGGTCAAGAGCATAAAAAATCTTGTGCAAATCTTGTGCAAATAAAAAAGCAGCTACAACTTTAACATCGTAACTGCTTGATTTTCACGTGGGCCCACCTGGGCTTGAACCAGGGACCCCCTGATTATGAGTCAGGTGCTCTAACCAGCTGAGCTATAGGCCCGAATTGGCTGTGCCTTTCAGCGCTTTCAATTCAAGGGCTGCAAAAATATAAAAAACACGTTACATTCCAAGAATAATCTGCAGCGCAAACACATTAAAAATCTTTAAACATTTTTTGTCCTGCTTTATTAACCGCAGGCTGATTTTGTGGGCTTAACAAATTAACCCATACAGCCAAGGCGTTATTAAGGAAGCGCCTTGTGTTTCAACTTTATATTATACCTGCAAAACACCCGCCGGGCATGAAGAAACGCAATGGCCGGCATAAACTTTAAATGCCGGCGGCTTTAGTATGTGCCGCGTAAAAAACCGCCCGGTGGGCGGTTACACACAAAACACTATGACTCTAATAAAAAAGATATTAATATGGCCTGCGGCCAACAAAATGTATTACCCTTGCCTGGCTGTTGTGCAATTCGCCTTCGTTTAATTGCAGTATTTCTTCATCGCAAAGGGAAATGTTCAATTCTGCAAAATCCTTTTCTATGTCTGCAGCGCTATAGTACAGTGATGGGTCGCCGGGCCCGGCAACTATATTACCAGGCTGGTTTTTGGCAAATGCTTCCATAATTATATAACCGCCCGGCTCCAGCGACTGTACCAGTTTTTTATGAAATTCCTTACGCTCTGCTTCGGGCAGGTGTACATATACCAGCGCTACCAGGTCGTATTTTTTTAGCGGCTTGTAAGCAGCAATTTCTTTTAACTCGTAATGTAACATAACCCCGGCAGTTTCTGCATTTTCAGCAGCCGCGGCGCGGGCGGCTTCGCTCCAGTCAAACGCTTCAACCCCCCAGCCTCTTGATGCTGCATAAATAGCATTACGGCCTTCACCCTCGCCGGGCAACAGTACCCGGCCCACGGGCATACGGTCAATAAAATCTTTAAAAAAATCATTAGGCACTTGCCCGTAAAAAGTATCGGTTTCTTCAAAGCGGCTGTTCCAAAACTCTTTCATAATAGTTGAATTTTGTACAGCAAAGGTTGTAAGCCTGCAGAGCAGAAAGCATGATAAATGTCACGCGCCGGGCTGATTTTTACAATTTCTCAATTTCAATAATCCCAAAAAAATAATATGCCCTTACAGCGGACACCCAGGCGATTTTTATATATATACATATAAACGCTCTTTGGCCAGGCGGGTGATTTTATTAATTGGCAAAAGCCGGGTTGAATTTTATTAAAAAAAATGATAGCTTTTTTATATTTTATTGATAATCAATATATTATATCAAATCGTATTCCTCCTGTGTCCTCCTTTTTCCCCCCGCTTTTCCTCCCGGTAAAA
>DASZUX010000570.1:0-2357 GCA_035547455.1 Chitinophagaceae bacterium | reverse complement strand
TGGGAAACACCGAAGCGGCGTTTACCTTTTATAAATCGGTATTTGGAAATGAGTTTATCACCATCCAAAAATTTAAAGACACTCCACACGGCGCTACTATGAGCGACGAAGACAAAGAGAAGATAATGCACGTTTCTTTACCTATTGGCGATAACATTATACTTATGGGCACTGACATGCTGGAATCAATGGGTCAAAAGCTGAATGCAGGCAATAATTTCTCATTGGCAATAGCACCGGCAAGCAAAGAAGAAGCTGATAAGCTTTTTGCGGCATTGGCTGCAGGTGGCAACGTGGCCATGCCGCTGGAGAAAGTTTTTTGGGGCGCCTATTTCGGCATGCTTACAGATAAGTTTGGCGTACAGTGGATGGTTAATTACGATGGCCGGTAAATTGCCCGTGATTAACCGGCAAACTCCTTCTCGCACCTCCAAATACAGCAATACAAATGCATAATTTATAAACAAAAGCCTTACTAATGAGAAGAGATGTTTTCCAGGCAATTGCAGACCCCACCCGCAGGGAAATAATAAACATGGTGGCCTATAAACCACTTAATGTAAACGCCGTGGCTGAAAATTTTGATGTAAGCCGCACCGCTATTTACAAGCATATTAAAATTTTAACAGAGTGCGGCCTTATTGTTGTAAAACCACATGGGCGCGAAAGATACTGCGAGGCTAAGCTGGACAAACTGAGCGAAGTAAACGACTGGATTGAAAAGTATAAACAATTTTGGGAAAAAAGGCTTGACTCGCTGGAAAGCTACCTTGTAAAGCTGCAGGCTAAAGATGAGGCACAGTTAACCCCAAAAAATAAAAGGTATGGCAAACGATAGCAAAACAGCAGAAGATTTTTCTGACCGCGAAGTTATAATAACACGTTTATTAAACGCCCCGCCCGAGTTGGTGTTTATGGTGTGGACGCAGCCTGAACATCTTGCCAAATGGTGGGGCCCTGATGGCTTTACTACTACCGTACAAAGTATGGATTTTAGACAAGGCGGTACACTTAGAATGACATTGCATGGTATGGGCGTGAGCTTTCCCAACCTTATAAAATACATTGAGGTTGTAAGGCCTGAAAAGTTGGTGTACCTGCACGGCTCTGGCGTGGAAGATGACCCGGGCGAATTTGAAGTAACAGTAACATTTACTGATGTGGGCGGAAAGACAAGGCTTACTTTACGAAGCCTGTTTAAAACAGCCGAAGCACGTGATTTTGTGATTCGCGAATTTGGGGCGGTTGAACGCGGTAATGAAACAGTTACCCACCTGGAAGAATACCTTGCTAAAATTAAAGACACTGCCAACTGGGTTTTTAACTGATACCGGGCGCCTGATGCTGTGGCTTTAAACATAAAAATGCACAATAATCACACAAAATCATGTCACCTCAACCTGTAAAAGAAATAACGCTTGCCGTATAGTAAATGCCCCGCGCAGCCTGGTATTTAAAGTATGGACAGATGAAAAACACATGGCGCAATGGTGGGGGCCTAAGGGTTTTACTGCGCCACTGTGTAAAATGGATGCCCGCCCAGGGGAGACATTCTTATACACATGGCAGGTCCGGCCGGTACAGGTGTGCATACCATAACAGGCAAATTCTATGAAGTGGATGAACCCGGAAAAGTAGTTTTTCAACCTGTGGCTTTCTACAGCCGGATGGCAGCAACGGCATTGAAAATATGATTACAGTATTGTTTGAAGATACAGGACAAACAAAGTTGCTGATACATATCGCCGTTATTAAGGCTGCCGCTTCATTAACAGAAGCAATTCAAGGTATGGATAAAGGCTGGGGCGAAAGTGTTGATAAAATGGTGGAGCATGCTGAGACAGTAATGATTTAATGAATTTCATTTGTTAAATGCCAGCCTTTAATAAGTGATTCAAAAACGAAATAGTTGACGCTTTAATAATAGTTTACAAATAATTGCAGCCAGCCGGGGTACGGGTAAAGCGCTTTATTACGTACATGGTTGGCGGTACCGGTAATCAAATTCAAAAATTTTAAAACAAAAAATCATGAAGAAAATAAATGTCGCCTACTGGGTAACCACAATATTAATTGCGGGCTTTATACTTTTTACTGCGGTACCCAACATTATGGTAAATGATGACTCGGTAAAATTGATCAATACCAGCATGGGTTTTCCCAAATACATGATTCCCTTTTTAGGGGTTGCAAAAGCATTGGGCGTAATAGCTATTTTAACGTGAGTTCGGGATAAGAGGCAGCAAAAAAGGTGTTTTAGTAGTCTTGAAAGTACCATCAATCACGACTAAAAAACACCTTTATGTTGAAGGATAAAATTATAGAAATATTTGTTCCCACAGATGATTTTTGCATTT
>DASZUX010000569.1:0-3553 GCA_035547455.1 Chitinophagaceae bacterium | reverse complement strand
TTTGGCAACGGCCATGTATTATTTTGGGTTTCACCTGCCATAAAAAATAAGTTAGTTGTTGTTTTTGCCTGCGGCTTTTACCGGCTGCAAAGTAACAAATGTAAGCCTTGCCTGCCGGTGTTGCAGCCAAAACCCCTGCTTAAAAATATGCTTTTTTTGGAGATATTTCAAACAGTGCTAACTGTAGGCTTTCAATTTTAGATCGCTGTCTTTAAACTGGCTTAAAAACAGTTTTGAAAAAAGGGAAACAGACATAAGTTTAAATACTTTATTTCTCAGCCATATACCAAACCTGGTTTTAGGTACAAATGATTTTGCAAAGAATTGTGCGGCTTTTTGTTTTTTGCTCATAAACGGTTTGAATATATTTTCATACTGTTCAAACGCTGTTTTAAAGTTTCCGTTTGCCTGTTTCAGCTCACCGGCAAGTATATACGCACCCACCATTGCCAGGGTAGAGCCTTTGCCCGACAATAACGAAGGGCAATAGCAGGCATCGCCCACCAGGGTTACTCTTCCTGCCGACCAGTTTTTCATTTTAACCTGGCTTATGGAATCAAAATAAAAGTCCGGTGTTGAATCAATTTGCGAAAGCAGTTCCGCACACTTCCAGCCGCAATTGATGAACTCCGTTTTAAGCACCTGCTTTTGGTTGGCAACATCGTGATGTGAGAAGGGAAGCTTTTGAGATGATGAAAAAATAAAAAAGGTAGTAGTTTGATTGTTGCCGTTAGAATATACCGCAACCTGTTTATATGGCACGTTATACATGGAAAATGCCCTGTTGCCGATTGCAAAATTATTTATTGTATAGGACGAGGAATAATACCCATAGTATTTTTCAAACTGCTGCTCGTTTCCAAAAGCCAGGCTTCTTATATTTGAATGTAGTCCATCCGCGCCAACAAGTAAATCAAATACGCGGGTTGTGCCGCTTTTAAAACTTACCGTTACATTTTCGCCGGTTTGCTCAATCTTTTTTATTGAATCACCAAATATTACTTCTATATCCCCGTCAAGGCTGTTATAAATAACTTTTGCCAGGTCGCTGCGCAGCAATGTAAGCGCCCTGCCTTTGAGAAATTTTTTGATTTGCTGGTAGTTCATGCTGCCTTTTTCCCTGCCATTGTTATCAACAAAAACTATTTTGGAAAAATCAATATCCACGGCCCGCAGGGCAGGAACAATTCCCATTTTGTCAGCAATATCATACCCGGCCCCCATAAAATCAATTGCATAGCCACCTTCGCGTAATTTGGGCGCCACCTCAACTATCGTGGGGTTAAAGCCAAACCTTTTTAACCAGTAAGCAAGCGTAGTACCGGCTATTCCTGCCCCCGATATTAAAATGTTTTTATTATTCATGTGCTGGTTTTTTGGCATTGGCAATAGTGTTACAGCATTGGCGGTGCAGCCAGCTAAAGGTACAAAGGTTTGTGTGGTATGCCGCTGTATATGTTATGGTTTTATGTGCATGGTTATTACGCATATATACCACTGGTAAAGAAAAACAACCAAAAAATTGTAATACGCGCTGGGTTTCGGATATTTATAAAACGGTAGCCAATAAACAGCACAGGCAAATAATTAACCACTGTAAAAAATAAACGATAATGAGACACCTTGTTTTTTTTATGCACACATCGCTCGATGGTTTTGTGGCAGGGCCCAACGGGGAGATGAACTGGATAAAGGTTGACGAAGAAATATTTGATTTTGTTGGCACCATGACCGACAAAGCCGACACTGCGCTGTACGGGCGTGTAACGTATGAAATGATGCAAAGCTACTGGCCCGCTGCGGGTTCAAAACCGGGCGCGTCAAAACACGATATTGAACACTCTGCATGGTATAACAAAGTGGCAAAAATTGTACTGTCAACAACACTTAGTGGCGAAGGGCTTGAAAATACTACCGTTATAGGCGATCAGCTTACGGAGAACATTAATGCAATTAAAAACCGGGAAGGGGAAAATATTATCATTTTTGGCAGCCCCACCGCTGCACAATCCCTGCTGGGGCTGGGGCTGGTTGATGAGTTTTGGCTTTTTGTTAACCCCATTTTATTGGGGGAGGGCAGGCCGCTGTTTAAAGGCATACATGAGCGAACTTACCTGGCGCTTGCCGGAGCCAAAACATTTGCCTGCGGTGTAATTGCGCTGCATTATACTAAGGTGTAAGTTGGCAGGCTTTATTGGGCGTGGGCGGCTAAGGACAGCCTTAGCGTTAGTACAGGCATGCCGTGCCAGGTTAATACGTGAAGTGCAATATGAGGATGCCTTGCGGCATTTAGGCATTTAACCAAAGAGGAATAGGGGAGTTGAAGAAGTAAGGCGTTTATTATGTAGTATGTGCCTATCTATCTCTATTGGGCTGTAGTGCTAACCATGCCGCAGGGTTTCATGGCTATGCGCAAGGCCGGGAATGAAAACCCTGCGGAGAAGGGAACGGGCATAAGGTGGGCATGAGTTACGGGAGTTTTATTATGTGGTATGCGCCAGCTATATACACTATTGGGCAGTGGTGCTAACCATGCCGCAGGGTTTCATAGCTATGCGCAAGGCTATAGATTTATAAAGCTCTAAAGAGAAGGTCAAGAAAGTAACTTACGCTTTATAAACCCAGCTAATACAACGTTAAAACACGTATAAAGAAAATATAAAAAAGCTTGCTATCGCTTTGGCAATGTGGGCTGTATGTAATTTTACTACAACCATTTACACATAAAAACATTGCATATGAAAATGAAAAGCACACTTATTGCAGTATGTATTTTTTTTAGCGTATTGCATGCCCGCGCCCAGCAAGCTACGGGGCTATATTTAACCCATAACGATTTTGCTGCCAACACTGTAAGCTACCAGGTAAAAGCTGCCGGTGATAAAATTAAATGGGATTATCTTTTTAACGCAGGTAAAATAAAAGTGGTAATAAACGGCCAGGAGCAGGTGCTGGATAAGCAAAATGTATATGGCTTTGCAGACGATAAAGGCCGCCACTACCGCTTTATAAATAATGTAGCATACCATGTGCTTGATACTACAGGTTTTTACCTGTATGAGCATTTGGAACGGCCTGCAGGCAAAGGTTACCATGCGCCGGTAGCAAAGCATTATTTTAGCACAGGGCCGGGCAGTAATGTACAGGCCTTAACAATACATAATTTAAAAAAGTCTTTTGCCGGTAATGCTGAATTCAGGTATTGGCTTGATGCCGCCTTTAAGTCTGACAAAGACCTGCTTACATTCGATCATTTTTCAAACATGTATAAACTAAAATATGTTTATCTAAGGTCTGGGGAGAATATTGCCAGCAGGTAATGTTAGTAAGGTCGCTGCTATCCTCAGCGTTAGGTTTAGCGCTCTATGGATTAGGCAATGCCAAAAATATTAATCCTGTTTGCTACCAATGGAGCCAGTCGTGAGACTGGCTTTTATTATAAATCCTTAGAGCGCTGCGCTAACTATAAGGATAGCAGGGTTTCATAGCTATGCGAAAGGCTATGAATGAAAAAGCTGTGGGGAGGGGAAAACTTAATTTATAAATCTTTCAT
>DASZUX010000568.1:0-2743 GCA_035547455.1 Chitinophagaceae bacterium | reverse complement strand
AATTGCGCCACCAAGCTTTCTTATGCCGGCAGGTGTTTGCAGCCAGCTTGATGTTTTGGTATCAACAGGGCCAAGCTGCTGCAATGCCTGGTATTGTTCCTCTGTCAAAAGCTCAATGCCCATACTGGCAGCCACGCCCAGAGCGCTGCCAGGCGGCGTATGCTCTTTTCTTGCTTTTAGCGCTTCGTCGTCATAACAAAGGTTCCGGCGGCCGGCGGGTGTTTCTGCACAGCAATCGTAAAAAATGTATTCTCCCGTTTTTTTATCCTGTCCCACCACGTCAGGTTCGCCGCCGCTGGCTTCCATAGCATTAAGAGACCATAATTTGGCTGCATCCTCATTAAGCCGCGCTGCTACTTTATCCCACGTAATGCCTTTATGGCGGTGCATGTTTTTTTCAAAGCGCGCTTTTAACGTGCGCAGCAGTTCATCACGCTCCGGCTGCAACAGCTTTTTATTTGTAATGCCCATAGGCGTTATTTATTTGCAGGTGATAATATAACCTTTCTGCCTGCAGGCCTGTAATACCATGATATAAGCGACAGCACCAGCAGCAGTACCGATGGAAATATGTCGCTCATGCCGTCTCCCATTGCGACATGCGATAGCGCCGCACCGCACATAATAAACACAAAACCCGCATAGGCCCACTCTTTTAACAGGGGAAATTTAGGCATAAGTATGGTTATAACGCCTAAAATCTTGCTGAAGGCCAGTATTGTTACAAAGTACAGCGGGTAACCCAAATGGTCGGTACTGTCTGTGCCGGAGGGGCCCTGTTTTGTATGCAGCAACTGCGCTATGCCGGTGGACAGCATACCTAATGACAGCCACCCTGTGGCTACCCAGTAAATAATTTTATTAGTTCTGCTCATACAGGTTATTTTAATTTGCTTACTACTTCTTCAAGACGATTATGCGCCCAGTTTATCCCTTTCGCAAAAGGTAGCTGCAGTACCTGGTCTCTTAATGCTACAGACCTGTAAACCACGTGCATACTCAGTTTGCTGGTATCCGCGGTAAGGCTTTCAAATTCTAAAAACTCAAGCTGTACTTCAAAAGGGGCGTTTTCCATCTCAAATGTGCGTACAATTTTTTTGTTGGGTATAAACGTGTGTATAACGCCGTTGGCCCTGAACACCACCTCGCCCTGCGGGTTGCTGGTTTCAAATTGGTAGCAGCCGTGGTTTTTATTTTCAAGCTGCAACACTTTTGTACCCATCCATTGTTCTACAATGGCAGCATCTTCGTAGGCTTTAAAAAGCAGTGCTACGGGCAAATCAAATTCCCGGGTAATAAGCATTTCCTGTTTGCCGCCTTCGGCAAGTATTTTTGTTTTCAGTTCCATATTGGTTTATTTTTTTGTTTTATATTGTTTCATAATATCCTCCAGTTTATTAAACCTGTCATCCCACATTTTGCGGAATGGCTCAATAAAGTCTGCTATCTCTTTCATTTTTTGTGGATTTAATTGATAATATATCTCCCTGCCGTTTTGCTGCTGCTTAAGCAACTCGCATTCGGTAAGTATTTGCAGGTGTTTTGATACGGTAGGCCTTGCTGTGTTAAAATTTGCCGCTATTGCGCCCGCAGTAAACGCCTGCGATGCTACCAGCAGCAATATGGCTCTTCTCGTGGGATCTGCAATGGCCTGGAAAACGTCTCGTCTTAAATTCATTTATGTAGCTATTTGACTACAAATATATATGTAGTTATTTAACTACGCAAATATTTCTTTGCAGCACCAACCACTAATAACAAATGCTGGATTCCACTCCAAGCAAGTGTTTCAGTATATTCGTTCCGCAATGCCACAGGTGTTATAAATTTTGCTGCAACCAAACTGTAACCAATGCAAATACTTCAACGACTGCTTACCAAACTTATCCAATGCCTGGCTATACTGCTGTTAATGCCAGCACTGCATGCCCAAACTACCATTACGGTGGCAGATGAGCTGAAACAACTTTACGATATAAGCCTGTTGCCGCAATACCGTACCGGCAGTTATGTGGCCGAAACATCTACATACGATGTTACGGGCGGGAATAACGATGGATTTGCAGGCACCTATTCGTATCTGCACCGCAACGCAGACAGCAGCCTTGTTATGTTTGATGTTACCGGCGCAGGTGTTATTAATCGCATTGCTACACCAACCCCCACAGGCGATACGCTGGACTTTTATATTAACGATACAACTAAACCCGCATACTCTATATGCTACAGCGATTTGTTTTCCGGAAACGTGTACCCGTTTGTACACCCGTTATGCGGTAACCAGTTAGGCGGCTTTTATTGTTACTTCCCTATTATGTTCAGCAAAAGCTGCCGCATAGTAAGCAGGGGCAAACACCTGCAATTTCATCAAATTCAATACAGGCTGTACCCTAACGGGGTTAATGCCAAAAGTTTTACCGGGCAATTGAACGATGATGACAAAGCCGCCTTACAAAAAGCTGTGCATTTGTGGGATAAAGAAGATAAAACCATTAACGATTTTGCACCGGGTGCACAAAAAAGTACCGCCAATATTACCCTTAACCCCGGCGAAACAAAAACGTTGTTTGCATTAAACACCGGTGGCAGGATTGCCGGTATAGAGTTGAACGGTGCTGATAATTTTACGGGGCTTAATAAAGATGTTGATATAAAGATTACCTGGGACGATGATGTAACACCGGCTGTGTACTGCCCTGTAGCTGATTTTTTTGGGTATGCCTTTGGCCACACCTCCATGCAA
>DASZUX010000567.1:0-5924 GCA_035547455.1 Chitinophagaceae bacterium | reverse complement strand
ACACAAAACCCGCTGGAACAGGAAGGCACTTATCCCCTGCCTGAAGCGCAGGTTGACCGCTTTATGCTTAAGGTACTGGTAAGCTACCCGGATAAGAAACAGGAACAGCTAATTATTCGCCAGCAGGTACAAGGCGCCGCAGCGCCTGTGGTTAACCAGGTAGTTAGCATGCAGGAAATAATGACAGGCAGGGCCTTGACCCGGGAAGTGTACATGGATGAAAAAATTGAACAGTATATAGTAGATATTGTGTTTGCCACACGTTACCCTGACCAATATGGGCTGGGTAAATTAAAAGGGCTTATAAGCTATGGCGGTTCGCCGCGTGCAAGCATAAATCTTGCGCTGGCTGCCAAATCTCACGCCTTTATGGAAAAAAGGGGCTATGTTGTTCCTGATGATGTAAAAGCTATTTGCAAAGATGTAATGCGCCACCGCATTGGTCTTACCTACGAGGCAGAGGCAGAAAACATAACCAGCGAAAAAATTATTGACGACATATTAAAAACAGTGCAGGTGCCGTAAGCCCTGCACTGTTTTGTTACCTTCTGTTACATGCGCTCTTTTTCCACTCTTGACGGAGTATCTTTTCCGCTGACAATTGTTTGTGAGCTTATGGCAATGGCTTTTATTATTTCAGCCATGTTGTTCATGTCAAGCGTACCAATTTCATCCGTCACCTTATGATAATTGGGCTCATTATCCATTTTTGAAGTTGATATGGTATGCGCCGGTACCCCCACCCGCGCCAACGAGGCATTATCTGACCGATAGAACAAGTTTTCCTTAACATAAGGGTCAGGATAAAACATAAAATTACTGCCCTCAAGGTTTTTTTGCAATATTTTGCCCATATCTGTTCTTTCATAGCCGGTTATATAGGCGGAGTTTTTACCCCACTTGCTTTCTGTGCCTATCATTTCAATATTAAACATAGCCACCACCTTGTCTGCATTAAACTGTTTTGAAAAATAGGTAGACCCTATTTCACCAATCTCTTCAGCAGTAAATGCAGTAAATACCAATGTACGTTCATTATTATGCAGTGCTTTAAAATACTTAGCCAGCATTATTACGGCAGTAGTGCCTGCAGCATCATCATTTGCACCATTATAAATGGAGTCGCCATTTACAGGCTTACCAACACCGAGGTGGTCGTAGTGGCCTGAAAAAATTACATACTCGTTGGGCTTGCTCTTACCCGGTAAAATACCCACAATGTTGCTAAGCGGCAACCTTTCAAAGCTCTGTTTTGCAGTAATAGTATAATGTGCAGGCGCGGTGTTGCTTACAACAAAAACCACTGTTGCCGAACCAGACAAAATTTGCCTTGCAAAACGTTTTATGCGTGGCAGGCTTTTTTTAAAGCTGCTGTCCATAAATACTACCGTGTTTTTGCCTGAGTTAACTGCACCCAGCACAACATTTACAAAATTATCGCTGGCGCCCGCTGTTACCGTAGTAAAGCCGGATTGCTCATTGACGTTTATATCTTCCTGTGCCGATACTATTACCACATCATCGCCGGGTACTGTTACGCCATCAAGCTGTACCTGCTGGCTGGTGACCTGGGGTTTAAGCATTTCAAAATGCTGGCGGTAATCTTTAGCGCCTTTTAAGGGCTTCAGCCCTGCCTTTTTAAATTCCGCGCTTATAAAATCAGCAGCTTTCTCAATATCGGGAGTAAATACTTTCCGGCCGCGCAGGCTGTCTGATGACAGGATTTTTTCAATGTGTTCTACTGCAGCGGAATTAATAATCTTATCAATTTTTTGCGCCTGTGCAAAAATGCACACCGGCAATAAGGCAATAACAATTGCTTTCTTCATATAAAATTTCTCATGTGTTAATAAAGTAAAATACCACGCCGCCAAAGATAGCGTATAAAGTTTCGCATACAGTCATCAAAAACATACCTGCTATTTGGCTGCATTATCATAGTTTTATTGCTTTAATACCGGCGCTTATGCAAAAAATTTTGTTTTTCTTATTATGCTGCATTGCCCTTAATGCAGGAGCACAACAGCTTACTGTTGAAAAAATTATGCAGGACACAAAATGGATCGGCACTTCGCCTGCCAGCCCTTTTTGGGGGTACGACAGTAAAACCGTTTATTTTAAATGGAACCCCGAAAAGGCTTTAGCCGATTCAAACTACGCTTATAAACTTAACAGCAGCGGCCCTGTTAAATGGGGGTACGCAGCAGCGCAAATGGCAGCGGCCATAAACAGTGGTGTATATAACAAAAATCGCAGCCTGCTGGTATATGATATGAGGGGTGATATTTACCTGCTTGATGCAGCCACCAATACCATTAAACGCATTACCCAAACAGAAGAATATGAAAGCAACCCTGTGTTTACCAATAACGACGAATGGATAGTGTACCGCAATGGCGAAAATCTTTTTGCATGGAATATTAAAGACGGTACTACGAAACAGTTAACAAAGTTTGTAAGCGGTGGCCCCAGGAGTGGTAAAAAAATATCGGAAGAGGAAGAATTTGTAAAAGATGAGCAACCGGTAACTTCTGACGTTATAAGACAGCGTAAGGCCAAAGCAGATGCACGGCGGGCTTTTTTACAGTCAGTAAAAGATACCGATACGCTGCATACCATTTATACCGGCGATGCCGCAGTAACCAGCCTGCAAATAAATCCCACAGGCCGCTTTGTTACCTATAATTTATATGAACGACCTAAAGACGCAAAAAATACCATTGTGCCCAGTTATGTTACAGAAAGCGGCTTTACCACCGACATACCAGGCCGCGAAAATGTTGGCGCAGAGCAGGGCAGCTTTACGTTTTATGTATTTGACCGTAAGCAGGATACTGTAATAAAAATAAACACAGACAGTCTGCCCGGCATAGCCGTACAACCTTTATACGAAAAAGATTATCCTGGTAAATTTACCGATAAGAAAAAACTAAAAAGAACAGTTACTGTGGATGGCCCATACTGGAATGATGAAGGGAGCAGGGCCATTGTTGATATACGCAGTAATGACTTTAAAGACCGCTGGCTGATGCAACTGGATGGCGCTACGGGCATGCTTACCCTTGTTGATCACCAGCATGACGAAGCATGGATTGGCGGCCCCGGTATTGGCTGGCTTGCAAGTGCATCCCTTGGGTGGCTTGATGAAAATACCTGCTGGTTTCAAAGCGAAGAAACAGGTTATAGCCACTTATACAGTGTTAATGTAACAACCGGCGCAAAAGTAACCATTACAAAAGGCAAATACGAAGTACAGGCTGTTCAGTTAAGCAACGACAAGAAACATTTTTATATCACCACTAATGAAGAGCACCCCGGCAAACAGCAGTTTTACCGCATTAATACAGATGGCAACGGCAAACAACAAATTACGCCAATGGATGGCGGTTACGAAGTAAGCATAAGCCCTGATGAAAAATATATTGCCTACCGTTACAGCTACCAGAATAAACCGTGGGAGCTGTATGTACAGGAAAACGAACCCGGTAAAAAGCCAATACAGGTTACCGATAAAGCTATGAGTAACGAATGGAAGGCTTACCCCTGGCGCGATACAAAAATATTCAGCTTTAAGGCACGCGACGGTGCAAACGTATATGCACGAATATATGAACCTGCCGCAGGCAAGAAGAATAAAGCGGCTGTAATATTTGTGCATGGGGCAGGCTACCTGCAAAACATTACTTATTCATGGGGTTATTATACCCGCGAGTTTATGTTTAATAACCTGCTGGCAGATAAGGGTTATACCGTAATGGATATTGATTACCGCGCGAGCTCAGGCTACGGGCGTGACTGGCGTACAGGCATATACCGCCACATGGGCGGCAAAGATTTGGACGACGAGGTGGATGCAGCGCATTACCTTGTAAAACAGTATGGTATTGACAGCACCCGTATAGGCATGTACGGCGGCAGCTACGGCGGATTTATGACGCTGATGGCTATGTTTACAGCGCCGGGTGTATTTAAAGCCGGTGCCGCCCTGCGGCCTGTTACTGATTGGGCACATTACAACCATGGTTATACCGCAGCTATTTTAAATGAGCCTTTTAACGACAGCATTGCTTATGCGCGCTCTTCACCCATTAATTTTGCAGCAGGCTTAAAAGGCCACCTGCTGATATGCCACGGTATAGTAGATGAAAATGTACATTTCCAGGATGCGGTACGGCTTACCCAACGACTTATAGAATTGCATAAGGAAAACTGGTCTATCGCCCCCTTCCCGATGGAAGACCACGGCTTTACAGAGCCCAGCAGCTGGACGGATGAGTACAAACGTATTTTAAAACTGTTTGACGATAACCTGCTGAGTAAACAACATTAATCAATAACAGATGTACTTTCATACACTGTAACATCTCTGACAAAAATCATCCCCAAACACTGTAAAAACAGTATGTTTGGGGATGATTGCTTTACCCATTGTTATAAAGGAGGTCAACTCCCGCACGCTTCTTAAACAATTCATTTACCTGCCGCAAAAATTGTACAGCACTTATCAAAACTGGGTACCGCCGGTATATGATGATGAATGGAAACTGCATAACCCCAAACATAATAAAAGCCTTGAAAGCTGTGATGTAATAAAGGCCCTGGCCTTTAAAGACGAAAAGCTATGCGGGCGTATAATGGGCATTATTCACAATGGCTATAATAAACAGCATAACGAAAAAACAGCAAGATTTTACCAGCTTGACTGTATTGATGACCAGGAGACAGCGCATGCACTGATACACTTTGCAGAACACTGGGCAAAAAGCAAAGGTATGAATACCATAATAGGGCCCTTTGGCTTTTCTGATAAAGACCCGCAGGGTGCCCAAATTGAAGGCTTTGAATACCTGCCTGTAATAGTAACACCAACTAACCCGCCTTACATACCCGCTTTAATTGAAGCAGAAGGATATATAAAGCATGAAGACTGTGTATCGTACAAATTGCCGGTACCCCAAACATTGCCGGAAGTGTACGAAAACATTTACAAACGGCTTGCAGGCAATCGTAAACTCAGGCTGGTTGAGTTTACTACCAAAAAACAAATGAAACCCTATATATTACCTGTACTAAGGCTGGTAAACGAAACCTATGCACCGCTATTTGGTTTTGTACCTATGACGGAGCAGGAAATGAAAAACTTTGCAGCCCAGTACATGCTTGTATTAGATCCCACCCTTGTAAAAATAGTTGAAACAACAGAGAAGGAAATTGTTGCATTTATTGTTGCCATGGCTGATATGAGCCGCGGCCTGCAAAAAGCAAAGGGCAAAATACTGCCTTTCGGCTTTTTGCACATGCTTAAAGATGCACGTAAAACAAAACAACTAAACCTTATGCTGGGGGCTATAAAACCACGCTACCGCGGAGCAGGCCTTAACGTACTGCTGGCAAAAGCGCTTACACAAACGGCCATGCAACGTGGCTTTGCCCTGATTGACAGCCATCTTATACTGGAGAATAACACACGCATGTGTGCGGAACTGGCCAATTTAGGTGGTACGGTTTATAAGCGATACAGGATATATAAAAAGCAATTGTAACGGCCGGGCAGTACATTTAAAATATATCTTCCAGTTCTTTCAGGTGGTGTACCACGTACGTAGCTTTAATGTGTGGGTCAACCTTTAAGTGGTTTACAAAAACAGTATCAAGCCCTACGTTTATAGCACCCTGTATATCTGCATCAAGGTTATCACCAATCATAATGCTTTCATTTTTCATGGCAAGGGCCTTTTCAAGTGCATACTCAAATATTCCTGCATGCGGTTTTAAACTGTTACTGGCCTCGCTGGTAATTATTTCCACAAAATAATCCCGCAGGTTACTGCTGCGCAGCTTGTTATGCTGCACCTGCTCAAAGCCATTTGTCATAAGGTGCAGCTTATAGCCTTTATTATTCAAATACCCGAGTATTTCAAATG
>DASZUX010000566.1:0-7629 GCA_035547455.1 Chitinophagaceae bacterium | reverse complement strand
AGCAATATTTTCACACCGGCAGCAGCAGAATTTAGGCGGACGAGATTTGTGATACAAAACGTTACTGCATCTCTGCGTTTGGCACCATTGAAGTAAAGTAAAATGTCATTCGTTTGCTGGCTTACAAAAGCCAACGTTTTAAATTGCCTCTCCATTTTAAAGGTTTTAGTTGTTAAGGATTTTAACAATTCAACAATCATGCTAACACCCATTAGCCTGCCAATATGTCTGGTTTGCGTTTCGGGCTCCATTATCTCAACCAAATTCCTAAAGACTACAAACACCAGGCAAACCAAGTATGCAGCCCAGAATTGACCCGAAACACAAAATGGAAATTGTACACAACTTTCAAATTCCTAACTTGTGAAAAAAAATTATGGACATAGTAGAACATTCAGAAGTTCCTTTTGAGGAGTTTGGCTGGCAGGTTACCTTGTTTCATATGTATAGGGATGCGACCACAGAAGCAGCAATTGAGATTATTGGTGCATTCGACCCAAAATCATTAAACCTGGATTGGAAGGATGAATGGGAAATTAAAGCCTTTATCCAAAGCCAGAATTTATTTGAGAAAATCAATGCGTTGGCAATTCAAAAGTTTGAAGAAGAAGACATATAATGCCGACCGTGAACCCATCCAGTGCGCTTTCAGTGCGAGTTATAGTGCGATAGGGTGTAAAAAGAAAAAGCTTCCAGTTTCCTGGAAGCCTTGTCTGCATTGTTTGTGGGAGTTGACGGGATCGAACCGCCGACCCTCTGCTTGTAAGGCAGATGCTCTAAACCAGCTGAGCTAAACTCCCTTGTTTTTTAACGGGAGTGCAAAGATAAGGGGCTCACTCATTTATCCAAATTTTTTTGTGTTTTTATTCCTCATCTTCTTCATAATTGTAAGCATCCTCGCTGTTAAAATAAACATCTGTCCATTTTTTTACTGCGCTGTCATCCAGTAGTTCAATAATATCATGAATGGTGTCTGTTTTGCGTTTCCATTCAGTTATAATATCATCACCATATTTTACCACATACATACAGCTATCTCCCACTACTTTTACCTGCAGCAGGGTTAAACGCCTGTCATTTTCTTTTTCCTGTATAATGTAATAACAATCCGGTTCCAGCAAATCATACGTGTACATACTGTTCCTCCTAAACTTTTTATTTTCAATTGCGTGGCTTTGGCCGGGTAGTAAATTTTCAAGGCAGCAGAATAAATGGTTAGCTTGTGGCTTGTAAACGGAGGGATTAGTAACTACAAATGTAGCTACTTGCCGGCAAAGCTGCACGGTTACGGGTTAACAATTTGTGAATGTTATTTAAACGTTTGAAATTGAATAAGTTACATTATTTTTAACCGGTTTACGTATATTTTTTGCAGTGGTGTATAAAGCATTAATTACCTGCGGGTTGAAAGGTTTGTTTACCGCCAAAGCGGAAAATTTATACCAGGATGTATTTAATTTAACTGCACGGTAGGCAGGCGGTACAACTGGCCGTCGTACACAAAAAGTTCTTCTATATCGTAAGTCCAGTATTTGTACAGGGGAGATTTTACAAGCAACTTATCGGCATCCTCTTTACTTTCGGCGTTAATGGTTATCCAAACGGTTTGGCTTTCCATACTTACTACGTAGCTATCAACAATGTTTTTGTTAATAAGGTAGTTAATATAGGTGCGGTGCGGAGGAACAAGGTTCATAAACTGTTCATCCATTTCGAAGCGGATAATAGCCTGATATTTTTTCATACGCCTGTAATTTAGTAACGACAGGCAATCGTTTGTTATTGCAACTTCCAGTCAACAAGGCTGTTGGCCCATTCAGCACGGTATGGCGTGGTAACGCGGATGTAGTTATCGGTATAGCCCTCCATCATACCATTTTTCTCATGGGCTTCAAACAGTACCTTGCGTGTTTGCCCTGTTTGCTGTTGTGTAAAGTACTGCATTTTTTTGTAACTCAGGTTACGCAAAATTTTATTTCTTTCGTGGCGTGTGTTTACAGGTATTGCCGGTGTAATTTCAAGGGCTTTGGTGTTATCTCTTTCTGAGTAAGTAAATACATGCAGGTACGATACGTCAAGGTTATGCAGGAAATCAAAAGTTTCTTTAAAATCTTCACCAGATTCCGAAGGAAATCCCACAATAACATCCACGCCAATAGCGCAATGCGGCATTAATGTTTTAATAAGGTTAACCCTTTCAGCATATAACTCCCTGCGGTAACGGCGGCGCATAAGCCCCAGAATACGGTTGCTGCCGCTTTGGAGGGGAATATGAAAGTGCGGCATAAACCTGCGGCTTTCAGCTACAAAAGCAATAATATCGTTACTAAGCAGGTTAGGCTCAATAGATGAAATACGAAACCGTTCAATACCCTCCACGTTATCCAGCTCCTGTACCAGGTTAAAGAAATTTCTTTTACCTGTTTCATCCAGCGTTGTAAAATCCCCCAGGTTTACACCGGTAAGCACAATTTCCTTAACGCCGTTTGCTGCCAGTTGCCGGGCGTTGCGTACAGCGTTTTCAATACTGTCGCTGCGGCTTTTACCCCGTGCCATAGGTATGGTACAAAAAGAGCAGTTATAGCTGCAGCCGTCCTGCACCTTTAAAAAGGTACGGGTACGGTCGTTTAATGATAAAGATGCATTAAAGCCTGTAACATCTTCAATATCACAGCTTGATATTTTAGCAGAGTTGCCTTTGGCCAGTTCTTTTAAGTGCTGGCTTATATTAAATTTCTCACCTGCGCCCAGCACAAGGTCAACACCGGGTATGCCGGCAATTTCTTTTGGCTTTAGCTGGGCATAGCAGCCGGTTATTACCACCAGGCTTTCGGGGCTGCGGCGCTGTATGCGGCGCACCAGTTGGCGGCATTCTTTATCGGCATTATCCGTAACGCTGCAGGTGTTTATAACGTACACGTCGGCCTGGTCGTCAAACTCGCGCTTCTCAAAACCATCATTCTCCAGCATACGGCTTAGAGTGGAAGTTTCGGAATAGTTGAGTTTGCAGCCAAGGGTGTGAAATGCCACAGAACGCGTTTTCTCCATCTGCATAAGGGCGCAAAGATATGATGGTTTTAGCGATTGAGGTGAAGAAGTGATTGACAGTGGCAATGGCCTTTTTTAAGATCAGCTTGATTAGACGCCTGGCAGCTACCTTCATTTTTTCTCAAGTATTTCTTAAAAACCAATTATTCTTAGCCCTTAATTTCCCTTTTTTCAATTATTAATATATGTTTGTCACTCTTTTAAAACCAAAAACCGATGAACTTTAAACGGATCAATAACATTACAGGCTGGGTCGTGTGTTTAATAGCCTGTACCGTATACATTATGACGACTGAAGCAGGCGGCAGCTTATGGGATTGCGGCGAGTTTGTGAGCAGTTGCTTTAAAGTGCAGATTCCACACCCGCCCGGCGCTCCTTTATTCATCCTTTTAGGCAGGATATTTATTGTCCTCTTTGGTAACGACCCGCTAACCGCGGCAAAGGGCGTTAACGTTATGAGTGCCCTGGCAAGCGGTTTTACCATACTATTCCTTTTCTGGACAATTACCCACTATGCACGTAAAATAGTGCGCAAAGATGCTGCTGAAACCGAGGCTTATACCCTTGGCCAAATGGTAACCATTATGGCTGCCGGCGCGGTAGGTGCGCTTGCTTATACCTTTACCGACTCGTTCTGGTACAGTGCAGTAGAAGGTGAAGTATATGCAATGAGCTCGTTTTTTACAGCCATCGTATTTTGGGCCATACTCAAGTGGGAGAATACAGCCGATGAAAAAGGCGCTGATAAGTGGATAGTTTTTATATTCTTCCTTATCGGCCTATCCATTGGCGTGCACCTGCTGTGTTTGCTGTGCATACCTGCCATTGTTATGGCATATTATTTTAAAAGAAGACCCACCTTTAACTATGCGGCAGTTAAAAAGTATTTTATCTGGTCAATTATTGTTTGCGGTGTGCTTGGGGCCATTGCAGCAGCCTGGGGCGCCAATAACGAGGTAAAAAAAATACAGGGCGATATACCGGTTGACAATACGATGGCCGGCCTGATGGTTGTTGGCGCACTTGCGGCCATTGGGTTATTATATTTAGTGGAAGCCATTAATAAAGAAAAGAAGGAGTATTACGGCGGCGCTTATATATTTTTTGTTATCGGCGCGGTAATACTTGGCATTGTGCAGGTTGGGGTAATACAATACTCAGTAAAGATTGCCGGTTTATTTGATATATACTTTGTAAACAGCCTGGGCGCTCCATTTTTCAGCGGGTTTGCCTTCTTTTTTGTATTGCTGGCAGTTATTATATGGCTGGGGCTGCGTTTTGCCGGCAAAAAAGGCTGGGGTTACCTGCGCCTTGCTATATGGTGCGTAACATTTACGTTAATAGGCTACAGCACGTACCTGACCACTATGATACGCAGTAATGCCGACCCGGCGGTGGACATGTACAATGTTGATAACCCCCAAAGCCTTGTAGGATACCTTGGCCGCGACCAGTATGGCGATTTTCCCATTTTATACGGCCAGAAGTTTGATGCCCAGCCCGTAGCGTATGCCAACGGTGCTGACAAATACCAAAAAATTGGCAATAAATACGTAGATATCGGCCCCGACGGGCATTATGTATTTTTGAAAGAAGATAAAATGATTTTCCCGCGTATGTGGGACATGAGTGAAGACCAGGGGCACGCCACCTATTATGCAAACTTTCTTGGCGCGGGGAAAGATAAAAATGGCAACTGGACGCTTGACAAAGATGAAGCAGGCCATTACATACGCCCTACGTTTGGTGACAATATGAGCTTTTTTGTTAGTTACCAGGTATACTACATGTACCTCCGCTATTTCTTCTGGAATTTCAGCGGCAAACAAGATGATGTACAGGGCCTGTTTACCGGCAATGTGCGCGATGGTAACTGGATAACAGGCATACCGTTTATTGATAATGCTATGTACGGCGACCAAAGCCTTATGCCTACAAGCCTTAAAGATAATAAGGCGCATAACAAAATGTTTATGCTGCCCTTTATTCTTGGGCTGATAGGGCTGTTTTACCAATTTAAAAAACGCTGGGATGATGGCATTGTGTCCTTCCTGCTGTTTTTTATGACAGGCTTTGCCATTATTATCTATCTTAACCAGGCGGGTTACCAGCCGCGTGAACGTGATTATGCTTACGTAGGCTCGTTTTACGCCTTTGCAATATGGATTGGGCTAGCAGTACCCTATTTTGCAGAACTTGCTGCAAAGTGGGATGAAAAAATGGTGCGTTATCTTGGTATAGCCGGCGCAGCCATTGCCCTGGTAATGTTTACCTCGTTTATGATTGCCACCAGCGATTCAGGCGGCGCACTTGCACTGGCATTTGGTTTTGCCCTGGTATTTGCCCTGGTTGCCTTTGGTGTACCATACCTGCTTAAGTTTTTGAAAAATAAACAAAGCATAATATACGGTGCAACTGCACTGTCAATAGTTGTGCCTGTATTAATGGGTATGCAGGAATGGGATGACCATGACAGAAGCAAAAAGCAACTGGCAAGGGATGTAGCGAAAGATTACCTGGAAAGCTGTGCGCCCGATGCAATATTGTTTACGTTTGGCGATAATGATACTTACCCCTTATGGTATGCACAGGAGGTAGAAGGCATAAGGCCTGATATACGTGTTATAAACACCAGCCTGCTTGGTATTGACTGGTATATAAACCAGCTACGTTATAAGGTAAATAAAAGTGATGCCATTGACGTAATGTGGACTGCTAAACAAATTGAAGGAAATAACAGGAACTATGTACGCTACGCACCTAACCCTGCTTACCCGGAAAACAGGTATTATAACCTGGACAGCATAATGCGGTACTACGTGGGCAGCGACGATGCCGATAAAACATCAGATGAAGGCGGCGGCAGCAGGATAAATACTTTCCCTGTAAAGAAATTTTCTGTTCCGGTAGATGTAGCGCTGGTAAAAGCCAATGGTACGGTAAATCCTGCAGACAGCGTAGTAAGCTCGTTAAACTTTGAAGTGGGCAAGAACATTATGTTTAAAAATGACCTTGCCATGCTGAATATTATTGCTGCAAACAAATGGAAGCGGCCTATTTATTTTACGATGGACTACAACGACCTTGGTTTTGGCGCTTATGTGCGCAGGGATGGATTAGCCTACAGGCTGGTACCGGTACCCAACAGTAATATAAACACAGACCACATGCTTGACGTAGTACTGCACAAATTTGGATTTGGCAATGCAGGTTTGCCGGGTGTTTATTTTGACGAAGAAAACCGCAGGCACCTGAACATTATAAGAAGGGCTGACGCAGAGCTTGCAATTGACCTTGCCTTTAAAAACAGGAAAGACGATGCAATAAAAGTGCTTAAACGTACTGATGACAACATGCTGCAAACTAACTTCCCGTATGGCATGGCATCGCGCGGAAATGACCATAACCGCATATCAATGCTTTTCCTGCAGGCTTGTTACCAGGCCGGGGATACCACTTTGGCAGCCAAGGTAGATGCGGCTATTAAAAAAGATCTGAATGAGCAGATAATATTTTATAATTCGCTCACCGGCCAAAAGGCAGATTACATGTCGTATGAAAAAAGTTCGGCTCAGGAACTGCTGCAGGGTCTCCAGGAAATGGAGCAGGAATTTTCGCCCAAAAAACCGGCTAATGTAGAAAACCCAGCATTAAAAACGCCTGACACATTGCCCGTAAAGCCGGACACTACTAAAAAGAAATAATCGGTTATAACCACCCAAAAGCCCGCGGCCTGGCCGCGGGCTTTTGTTTTGCCCATACCTGTTAAATACTTTAAACAAGCCATACATTAGCAGTACCAGTGTTTCTCACACCTGGCTGTCATTATATAAGCTTCAAAGGCTTTACATTATCGGCCAAGCCTGCTTTTGGGCAAGGCAACAAACAAAACAAAAAAGGCCGCCCAAGCGGCAGCCCTCATATTATTTTACCTATTCAATTCTACTTCTTAACCCTTTCGCCTTCCACATCAAACATATTCATTAGGCTTCCCGTTACATGGTCATCATCCTTTTTAGCAAGCATTACATTCACATCGTAGCCCTGCGCTGTAAAGTACACAGTTATACCATTCTCATCCTTTTCAATCTTGCTCATATCAGAAATTTGTGCGCCTGTGGAGTCTTGCACAATTCCTGTTAGAGAATCATTTACTTTGTCTAACTTAAAAATCATTTTTACATCGCCGTTAGGGGTACCTTTTAGCAATATGTTCCACGACCCGGTGAAATAATCGGCATTGCTTTGCGATTTAACCTGTGTTGCAGATAATGCAAGGAATATGCCTGCAATAATTACTGTAATTTTTTTCATTTGTTTTTGTTTTATTGATTGTTATGAAGTTTCACACGTCAGCAGTCCCGCTTTTCAATCACCCCAAAATGCTTTTTACTTTATTATAGCTGTTGGTTACATTTTCCATGGGCTTAGGCGCAGCATCCTGCTCAATAAAAAAGTAGTGCATGCCTGATTCCTCTTTCGCGTCAAAAATGCGCTTGAAGTCAATAAATCCGGCACCTACCTCAACGGGAGACTTAGTGGCCTTATCCATATCCTTTACATGCCATAAGGGTATGCGG
>DASZUX010000565.1:0-2133 GCA_035547455.1 Chitinophagaceae bacterium | reverse complement strand
AAAACCGCTGCTTATCTCCATTGTGGCAAGGCGCTCATTTTTTGGCTCACTACCCTGCGGGTGGCTGGTGTACTGCATAATATAACCGATGCTTTCACCGGGTATGCTTGATGACGCCGTAATACCCTGCACACCGGCGTTACGCACAACTTCCTGCTGAAAAACGGTGTCTTTATGCGCGTATGTTGCGCCGTCTTCATCGGTGGCTCGTATGTTTTTGGGCGCTGTTACCACCAGGGTTTGTTTCATATCCATGCCCGTGTTTTCCGTTTGCATATAGTTTATCTGCCGGTACACTATTAAGGTGCCCGCTATAAAAGCTACTGTGGCTGTAAACTGGAAAACAACAAGCGCTTTGCGCAGCGTAAAATTTTTGCCGGCGGCTAAAAACTTACCTTTTAGTATTTGTACCGGTTTACATGCAGAAAGTACCACCGCAGGGTACAACGCGCTAACCATTACACCAAGCAGCAGCAGCCCCGCAAAAGCAGGCGCAAACAAATAATTTTTCCAAATGGTAAACTGCATATCTACACCGCACAGCCTGCTAAACCAGGGCATGCACAGCAGGGTAATACCCACGGCGGCTATAAGGCTGATGCCATTAAGAATGAGGGACTCCAGCAAAAACTGTTTGATAAGTTGCACCCGCTGCGAACCTAACACTTTGCGTATGCCCACTTCCTTCGCCCTTTCAATAACTTTTGCGGTGGAAAGATTAAGATAGTTAATGTAGGCAATACTTAATATCAGCAACGCTATAATGCCTAAAAACCAAACCAGGCGGCCGCTTACGCCGGGTGTTAACTCCTGCGGCAGGTTTGAATAAAGGTGCATATCCCGCAGCGGCTGCAGGGCGAATGTTAACCCTGCCAGGTTGCTTTTGCCCTGCGTGTTGCTGGAACTGTTGTTTTTGCTTAAACCGGCAATATTTTTATTAATATATGGTGCAAGCTTTGCCTCAAATGCTTTGGCTTTAGTGCCCGGCGCCAGTTGTATATAGGTGTAGTATTCCGGGTAAACCCAATCGCCCTGCTGCATGTTCTGCGAAACCAGGAAATTAAACTGCAGGTGGCTGTTTGCGGGCACGTCCCTGCATACGCCTGTTACCATAGCGGTAATATCTGTGCCTGACACCTGCTCCTGTATAGTAAGTGTTTTGCCAACAGGGTCCTGGCCCGGAAAGTATTTTTTAGCCGCGCTTTCTGTTATCACCACTGCGTTGGGCCTGTCCAGCGCTGATGCCGTGCCCTTTACCATGGGAAAAGAAAACATGTGCAGGAAACTGCCCTCTGTATAATAAATATTTGGTTCATTAAAAGCAAGCAGGCCACCCCCGGGCTGCAATGCGCTTACCATGCCTGCACCCGTGGCGAGCCTTGTTTGTCGTACCACTTCAGGAAAGGCAGACTTTAGCACCGGGCCCGCAGCAGAATAAGTTAAAGGCATATTCTCTGTCAACGCGCCGTCTTCGTAGCGCTGGTGCTTTATGCGGTAAATGTTCTGGCCGTTGGCGTGAAAGTTGTCATAGCTCAATTCAAAGCTCATATATTGCACTATAAGCAGGCAGGCGGCCATGCCCACGGCAAGACCAAGGATGTTTATTAATGAAAACACCCGCTGCCTCAACAAAATGCGGCAGGCTATTGTGAGGTGGTTTTTAAACATGGCACCGGTTTGGCTTTTGAAAAACCACATTTAATGCCATTTTTTAACAGGTTGACACTCAGTTATTTGACAAATTAATGAGAGGAAGGCTGTACGGTTTTGATACATAGCAACGTACGCTTTTGCACAAGGTGTATCGTCCTGAAATAGTTATAGAGGTTAAATAATAAATCCTGCAAGTCCTACACATGCCAGGTGAGAGTAGGACTGGAACAGGTTAATGAGCAAGACGAGTACTTTTTAATGATTTTTGAAGTTTGATGATATTTACCGGGCCGGGGCGCTTGCTTTGTGCAGTAGCCTGTTAAAACAACCCCTTGTATAGCAAAGAATGATACCACCGGGCAATTGTCTGCCTTATTGCCCTGGCGCATTTCAGTAAAAATTAAACTGCAAAAAATTTTCTTCTTTACGCGGACACCATCCCCTTTTTTATATATATACAGGGAAAAGAGGCACAGAAAA
>DASZUX010000564.1:0-6372 GCA_035547455.1 Chitinophagaceae bacterium | reverse complement strand
TATATGCCTTATAAAAATTACTACTTACCTGCTTAGCCGGCAGCTTAAAACACTGGAAGCTGCGTTTATTAAACAAGGCGGTTTGCGCGAAAAAATGTTAAAGGCAAGGCTGCAATACAGGAACAAAAACGCTTAGGCACTTTAGCGACCTTTGCGACTTTGATACCCCCTGGCGCATTTATTTTTGCTTGTGGTTATTCCCCCCTCTTCGGGATTTGTAATCCCTATTATAACCCTCACAAAGGTGCCGGGATGTAAACAGTAATAACCGGCAATCAAAAACACGCAGCCTGCACCTTTAGTAATTCTACTCGCCAAAAAATCCCTCAACTTCGCGCGAGGGCCAAAAGTCCCCATTGTCCCCAAAGTCCCTAAATAAACACCAGGGCCGGTGTCACTAATGTCCCCAAAGTCCCTAAATTAGCAGTATGCCAAACGAAAACGGTTTTATACCTGCACATGGCGGTTACCGCAGCCTTATAACCTACCAAAAGGCAGAAATAATTTACGACGGCACTGTGTACTTTACCGCGCATTTTTTGCGCAAGCCCGACCGCACTATTGACCAAATGGTGCAGGCCGCACGCAGCGGTAAGCAAAATATTGCAGAGGCCAGCATGGCATCAGGCACTTCAAAAGAAACAGAGTTAAAACTAACCAACGTAGCCCGCGCCAGCCTTGAAGAACTTCAACTTGATTATGAAGATTTTTTGCGTACCAAAAAACTGCCCTTGTGGGAAAAAGAAGATAAATACACCGCACGCATAAGGCAACTAAACAAAACACCCAATGCCAGCTACGATACATTTAAAAAAGCTATAGAAAACCCCGACCCTGCTATTTGTGCAAATGCACTTATATGCCTTATAAAAATTACTACTTACCTGCTTAGCCGGCAGCTTAAAACACTGGAAGCTGCGTTTATTAAACAAGGCGGTTTGCGCGAAAAAATGTTAAAGGCAAGGCTGCAATACAGGAACAAAAACGCTTAGGGACTTTAGCGACCTTTGCGACTTTGATACCCCCTGGCGCATTTATTTTTGCTTGTGGTTATTCCCCCCTCTTCGGGATTTGCAATCCCTATTATTGCCCCACCCGGGGCGTCGGGGTGCAAACGGCAATAAAGGGCATTTAAAAACATGCAGCCGGTTAATAACCCCCACAAACGACCAAAAACACTTAGAGACACTGGCCACCCTGCAACTTTAGTGCTTGATGCAAATAGCTGACGTATGTTGCAGGTTTTATTTTCCTGCATTTTTAAAGGTGAGAAACGTAATGCTTGCAGCAGGCAGGTTTACATTGCCCGCATTTACTTTTTTGCCTTGTATGGCCGGCAGCGTATCATCATCACTTAATTTTAATTGCTGCCCGTTTAGCGCAACAGTGCCGCCCTGCAGTTCATTCGGGGTTAAAGTATATTGTTCGCCTTCAGCAGGAATATTAATAGTAAGAGGCTCAGTATTGGTATTAAGCACTAAAAGCGTTATGCCGCGGTTTAGCCCTTTTATGCTATGCGCAAATAAATAAACGCCCGGGGTTTCTTTGCCGGCTTCGTACACTTTTGTGCCCATCAGTTTAGCCCATAGCAATGCCGCCCAATAATTGGGTTTGGGTAAATGTGTATCCTGGTCAATAAGGCTGTATTCGCTGGCGGCAAGCGTGTTGTGCATAACAACCTTTACCCCTTTTTTAGCCAGGGAGCCAAGCTGGTATAAATAACGGAAACAGTCTAAATAAGTAGCGGCAAAAGGGTCGCCGCCTGCAGAAGCTTCTGCTGTTTCTGTTATCCATACCGGCTTGCCGGCGCTGTATTTATCGCGCAGCGCTGTATAATAAGCTGCCACTGCATCAGTTCGTTGTAGCCATTCGGGCTTCAGTGCATTTTCCGGTTTAATTGAAAACGGCCCGGCGCGCATAATACGCATTGACACAGCCCCGTAATAATGGTAAGAAAAAACATCAAACACCGGTGCGGGTTGGGGAGACATCAGGGAATCTGTTGTAATAAACTGCTTCAATACCCCTGCGAAAGTTTGGCCCGGAATGCCTTCAGCGGTTGAGCCAGGGCCTATCAGCAACATACCGGGCACTTCTTTTTTTGCCCACGCCCTGAAAACAGCCTCATCTTGTGCAAAATTGTGCCCGTCATAATTGGTGTCCACGCCTCCTGCCATAGGTATGGTAGGTTCATTAAAAAGCTCTGCCCCGGCAATATTACCTCCAATGCTTTTTGTGTAGTTTACAATTTTTTGCGCTTCTTTCGGCGTCCAGACACCGCCTGCATCTCTTACACCTTTGGATACCGCGAATGAAATAACCAGTTTTGAGTTAGTAGCTTTTACAAAATCAATAACTCCTTTCCACTGGCTTTTGGTTAATGTATTTGCAAAGCCTTCAGGTGCTTTTGCCTGAGCGCTGTCGTTGTCCTGGAAGTAAACAGTATTCGTCCATGTGCCGCTTACACGCACATAAGCAGGGGCCAGGCCTTTGGCTAAGTTCAGCAATCTTTTATCAGCAAGGTTTACAGGGGGCAGTTTGCGAAACAGTTGGTTCCTGTTTGAAAAATCAAATGATGACCCCTGCTTTGGCAGGCTGTCCATCGTTTTGTACGGCCTCCAAAATTCGCCCCCAACTACTTCGGCCATCTCCACATTGTACGATTGGTACCGTTCATCCACGCTGCCGGTATATTTCATGTCTTTAATACTGATAAAAACAGTATCGGCGCCGTTAAAAACGCCTTTGCCGCCCGGCGAACCCCAGCTATTAAAATTAAAAATTATTGCAAGGCTTACAAGTAAGGCTACTGTGAAGGTTTTCATGACTGGAAAATATTTATTGCTTGTTTTTTGCATAACGTATTAAAGTTATGGGTTCCTTGGTTCACCATTCGCATTTATATTCTCAAGCTGTCAGGCGAGTTAGCGCAGCGCTCTCAGGATTTATAATAAAAGCCCGGCACGTTTTTCCAGGTGGCAGCAAGCCCAATTTTTACCGGTTAGTTTTTGTAAAACAGCTTTTTATAAATAAATTTACCTGTAATTGTAAAACCCTGAATTTTTAAATATGAAAATCGCTCTTATTATTGTGCTGGCTGTACTGGCATTTAGCTTCAGGCCCCCAAAAAAAGGGTTTGAGGATTTTTCTTATTATTTCTGCGAATCAAGAATGTTATCTCCCGACCCTGTTACAGGCAAGGTGCAGGTGTTGTACACCAGGGTAAAAGCAAGCAACCCGGCAGAGGCCAACGCCATTACAAAAAAATGGGGGGCTTATGTAAACGCTGCCGGTAAAGGCCGCACCAGCGATGCTGATTTTTATGCCACCCTGCAAAAAGCAGAATATGAAAAGGGCCTTGTTGAAAAAAAATACAGTGATACGGCAAAGTACCAGTTAATACTGGTTAAGTTTTAGCAGCAACCACCCCCCCGCTGCCGCAAGCCCCCTGCCCTGTACTATTACCTGTGTTACAACTTTACACGTTTAGGGTATAGCCGATGCTAAAACAGGTTCACCGCAGCAGCGCGTGGCTGGTCAATGCAGCCAGTACCCCCTTCAACCCGGCCTGCAATCTAAAAGCTGCAATTGTATCATTTACGCACCGCCTGGCGGGCCAGCATCTTCCAGTTGCCGCCCTCGTTTTTCCACACCCAAATAATATGCAGGTGAATATTGCGTTTACCGCCATCATTGGTTTCGGCTGCAAGGTTGTGGCGTGCCACGGCAACATCGCCGGTTATATTTATATAAGGGTAGCTGAGTTTAATACTTAAAAAAACTGAGCGGCGTGTTACAATGGCATTAATAAACTGGTCTTTATTTTCAATATGCCCGTTTGAGTGGCCGTAGGTAAGCTCCTCGCAGCTTAGCGCGTCCAGCATGTTACCGTCGGCATCTACCATGGCGCGGCAAAGTTGGTCAATAGCGGCAGCAAGCTGCTGTTGTTGCGGTGTGTTATACATAAAAGGCAGTAATTATTTGGGGGCCAATATAGATATAATACAAAGCGTTATGCTGTTTACCCCGGCATAAAATGTTTTTTATACACCTCCGCATACAATGCCCGCCGCAGCAATGTTGTTATTACCGGCAGGCACCGTGGCAGCCTTTAAAAAATTAAAGTCAGTAAATACATAGGTTGTACAACCAATAAAATACCGCCCAATAAAAAAGAAGCCTTAAATTGATTTTGTAAGCGTTGTTTACGCTATATTTGCAGCCCGATTTTGGAGGGGAGGCCAGGCAAGCCCAACCAGCAATCCGAAATCTAAATTTTGTAATCGAACGGCCTCGTAGCTCAACTGAATAGAGCATCTGACTACGGATCAGAAGGTTTCAGGTTTGAATCCTGACGAGGTCACAACGCAAAGCCTCACATTACGTGGGGCTTTTGTATTGTAATTACCCGCATCCCCCTAAAGTTGTACCTTGCTGTAAGTTACTTTAACCGCTAAAAAGCACATGATATTAAGCGTTGCACAAACAAAACCCTTTAAGGGCAATGTGGCAGCCAACCTGGCGGCGCATATTACACTGGCAGCACTTGCTGCCGGCAACGGTGCAGGCGTAGTGATGTTTCCTGAGCTGTCAATTACGGGCTACGAGCCGGGGCTGGCCGCACAACTTGCCACCAGCATGCACGATACCCGTTATAACCTATTACAGCAACTGGCTGATGCACGCAATATTACTATTTGTGCAGGCATGCCCATAGCAGCCGCGGGCGGTGTAATGATTGGCCTGCTGGTATTTACACCGCATGCGCCGGGGCAGTTATATTGCAAACAGCACCTGCATAAAGATGAATTACCTTATTTTATACCGGGCACCAAACAGCTATTGCTGCCTGCCGGCAAATACACCATTGGGCTGGCAATATGTTATGAAATAGCAGTTAATGCGCATGCAGCCGCACTTTTTAACAACGGGGCAAACGTGTATATGGCCAGCGTGGCAAAGTCAGTTACTGGTATGCAAAAGGCGGCAGAAATGCTTGCAGCAACAGCCCGTACTTACAATACGCCGGTGCTGGTTAGTAACTGCGTGGGGCATTGCGATAATTTTAATTGCGGGGGCGCGTCTGCGGTGTGGGATGGCAGCGGCACACTGCTGGCACAGCTTGGCGCGGGGGAAGAAGGTATAATTGTATATAACCTGTCATCAAACACGGCAGCAGCACATCTTGTATAAATACAAACCCGGTTTCATGCTAACCCCTAACCGTTACAGCATACCACCAATAATAAAAAATACTGCACGATAGTTGTCCTGTTTTGGTAAGCCCGGTCATTATTAAAATGAACACATATTTTAATAACACAAAAGATTGAGTATTATGGAACAGAGAATTAACGCATTTGAAAAAAGCCCGGGCATACTTAAAGCAATGTACGGTATGGGTGCCTACCTGGCAAAATCGCCCGTTGAAAAAAACCTGCTTGAGTTAATGTACTTCAGGGTATCGCAAATAAACAGGTGTGCTTATTGCCTTGATATGCACTCGAAAGATTTACGTGCCGCAGGAGAAACAGAGCAGCGCCTGTATATGATAGCTGCCTGGCGCGAAAGCCCTGTGTACACTAAACGTGAGCGTGCAGCCCTGGCATGGGCGGAGGCCGTTACCGTGGTTACCGAAGGCTTTGTGCCGGATGACGTATATAACCATGTAAAAAGCCAGTTTACTGAAGAAGAGATAATTGACCTTACCATGGCAGTTATTGCCATTAACTGCTATAACCGTATTAATGTAGCTTTTCGTACACCGGCAGGCGGTTACCAGGTTGGGCAGCATGATATTAAAAATTAGCGGCAGCTCCTGCGTAATTTTGTAAATACATTATTACACACTAAAACCAGTTAAATGAAAGAATTTGCATTACTATTCCGCCAGCCGCCTAATACATACAGCAACCTGTTACCGCAGGATTTACAGGCGCTTGCAAAAAAGTGGCAGGACTGGATTACGGGTATTGAAGCACAGGAGCGCTTTGTAAGCCACGGCGCACGCCTTGACATGAAGGGTAAAGTGTTAAAGGCAGGAGGTGTAATTACAGATGGCCCCTTTGTTGAAATACGGGAGCAATTGGGCGGCCTTATAATTGTGCGGGCCGAAAACCTTGACGATGCTACCACGCTGGCCCATGGATGTCCCGCGCTTGATGCCGGCGGCAGCGTTGAAATTCGTCCTTTATTTGGCAGTTAATAACAGCGTAATACCGCAACCTGCAATCAGCATTGCGGGGTGCGGTATTTTGTATGACAGCAGAACACGAACATATTAAACAATTGTTTCAGAAGGAGTTTGCTAAAATGGTGGCCGTTATAAGCCGCCTTTTTGGCCTGCAGCATATTCAGCTTGCCGAAGACATT
>DASZUX010000563.1:0-6485 GCA_035547455.1 Chitinophagaceae bacterium | reverse complement strand
GCAGTACCCGTACCACTTTTTATCAGCATTGTACCATGAAGCGTTCCGCTGACTGATGTATTGCCGACTGACATAATTGTTATAACGGCATCTGCGCTGCCATCACCGGTTTCATCACTTTGATACGCCAGGTTTCTGCCCATTTCCTCCCATTCCAATACGGCTTGTATATCATTGCCTGCACTGGCGTACGTTCTTGCAGGTACCCTTTAAACGCAATAGCAGCTATACTTGCAATGAGTGTGAACCTTAGAAAATTCATTCCGATTAGATTTAGAGTTGATTAATATGGCGACAAGGTCCGGCGTTTAAGTTATGACGCTTGAGTTGTGCCGGGCATTTTACTAAATTTTTCCAGGCGCTGACTGTTAAAGCCAGTACGTTTTTGTGATAACTATTTTAAGTGTTGTATCTGTAATTAAAGCGTAAATTCATACCTGCAGATACTATGCGCATGGTAAATGATTCAGCCTGCTACCGTTTACTCACTTTACCGCATTATGGTGCGGCTAAACACCCATTTTCCGTCTTATCCTTCGCTCCACCCCACCTGGAATTGAAAGTATGAAATGGCGTGCCATACAATATTAAGCCGGCCCGGTATGTAATCCACAAAAATTTCCTAAAATCACACTGTACTGCAATTTATTAACACCTGTGCCGTTTTTTTGCGATAACTGTTACTTTAGCAATCTCCTAAAACTTGAAAGGAATGGGAATACTACTACAGGCTGATACTTCCAAACTGGTGGCGGGCGCCACCAATGCTGTAAATTCCGGCGAAACAATAAACTTATGGGGGCTGCTTGATAAAGGCGGCTGGCTTATGTACCCTTTGTACGGGTTGTTTGTGCTGGCAGTGTTTTTCTTTTTTGAAAGGTTGATTGCCATTCGCAAGGCTTCGCGTATAGATGCCAATTTTATGAATATCATCCGCGATAACATTATCAGCGGCAACATAAGCGCAGCGCGTAATCTTAGCAGGAACACCAATAACCCGGTGGCACGCATGATTGACAAAGGTTTGCAGCGCATTGGAAAGCCTATTGACAGTATTGAAAAGAGTATGGAAAATGTGGGTAAGCTGGAAATGTATAAAATGGAGCGTAATCTTAACATTCTTTCGCTGATTGCAGGTATTGCGCCCATGTTTGGTTTTTTGGGAACGATAGTAGGTATGGTACAGATGTTTTACGAAATAAATAAAACAGGCAACTTTGAACTGAGCGTTATAGCAGGTGGCATATATGTTAAAATGATTACATCTGCCAGTGGGTTGATTATAGGGTTAATTGCTTATGTGGCGCATAACTTTTTAACAACACAGGTTGACAAAACAGCCAATAAGATGGAATCGGCCAGCGCTGATTTCCTGGACATTTTGCAGGAACCCACAAGATAATAACGGGTTTGTTTTAAACTTTAGCTGTAACAAATGAATATAAGAAAGAGATTACGGTCACACCCTGAAATGCACACCGGTGCGCTGAACGATATATTGTTCATCCTGCTGCTGTTCTTTCTTATCGTGTCCACCCTCGCCAACCCCAACGTGGTTAAGGTAAACAACCCCAAAGGCAAGAGTGATACCAAAGCGAAGCAAAATATTGTAGTATCCATTGACAAAGAGAATAAAATTTACATCGGCACAAGGGAAGTGCCCGAGCTTATGCTGGACAGCGCCATTAAAATGGAAGTTGACAAGGCCAAACTTACTATTGACACCCCCAGTGTAGTGGTGAACGCCGATACCATATCCTATACCGGCGGCTTTTTTAAAGTATTGGCTTCTGCAAAAAAGGCGGGGGCCAAAGTAGTAGCCAATGTAAAACAGTAGCTTTGTAATAAACCTGCTGCATTGAAATTAATATTATCCCCTGCTTCATTTTTTGTTGCCTTTTTATTGTTTAGCCGGCAGTGCCGCGCACAAACAGAAGTTACAAAACCATTACTGCAAAAAGTAATTGATCGTTTTGTAAAACATGAGCATTATACATATCAATACACCATTGAATCTGTTAATCACCGTACCGACGGACTGCCTTCGGACAATAAAGCTGCTTTTTTGCCCGGCAAGGAGATGCTGGTGGTAGCAGTGCCAGGCAAAAAGCCGGACAGCCTTTTTGCACGTATGCTGATAACAAAACATTTTGGCAAGAAACTGGCGTACGATGAACACCAGTTTCAGCAGGTAGATTATGAGCCAGGCCTGGAAATATATTATGCGTTGGTGCAGGTAATTTTTCCTGCCGAAGCCAATGCGTACAATTGCAGTGTAAACCTGCAGGTGTTTGATAAAAAGCACCCGGCGGAAAAAGTATGGTTGCTTGTGTTTGAGAAGTAGGAGATGCTGCGCCGGCTTTATTTTATTTATAATCCCACCGCAGGTTAGTATGTCCATCACTTTTTTCTTTTACAATAGCGCAAACCTTATTCCTGCAAAGGGTATAACAAAACAGCTAACCCAATAAAGTGGCATAATAACGGCCAACACCTGTTACAGCGTCAGCCGTTATTACTTAGTATTCATTAATCATTACTAATTACCTTGTACTACTTCCACCCATTTACCTGCCACCCCGCCGCTGATAGTATGGTCGTACATCGCCTCGCAATACACACCGGGCCAGTAAAACTTGCCGGGGTAAGCAGCATTTAGCTGTACATAGTAAGTAAGCGTTTGACCGCCGTTAATATCAAAATACTGGTAAACCCGGTCATCACGAATATCCATGTAGTCACTGGGTGATGATTTAAAGGCGCCTTCTGTATTAAACAGGCGCGTATTTAAAATTTCCCACCCACTGGGGAATATTTGGGTTAAAGCCATGTTGCTGTAACTGCCGCGCATGCCCGGGTTGGTAACGGTTACGCGGGCTACAAAATCAGTACCCTGCTTTATTTTTGTTACATCAAGTGCATTGCCGCCGGTGGTAAAATAATTAACTGTTACCTGTAATATTGATGGATTATTCACAACAGGGGGGGCCTGGTTGCTGAACGGCTGGCCAGAATTGATTATGCGGACATACAGCACATTACTGCCTTTGTTGGTAAGCTGCACATTACCCTTACCCCCCTGCCACGGAACAGGTGTTTGAGACACCGCACTTGCTGAACTTACGTTTAGGGCTTTACCACCAGCATCACCTGTAAACTGTATTTTCTTGTCTGCCCGGATGTTGCCGCTGTATTCAGCAATAGCAATAAGTGAATAAGCAGTTGTTTGTGTGCTGTACCAGTCATCCTGGGCAAGTTTTGCCGCCACGGTGCGCACCAGTTGCGTAGCTTCATCCTGCCGTTTCATTATGGTTAGGGCCTCCAGTACCATTGCTTCGTCACGAAGGTCACTGCCAAAGGTGTAACCGGGGTTAGTCCTTTGCGGGAAAGTGGTGGGCAACCCTTTGGTGAGTTGCGATGCTACCTGTGGCTGGCCGGCCAGGTAGTAAGCCGCAGCCAAACGCCACTTGCCTTCGGCAGTCAAAAACTTCCACTCTTTCAGCCTGTTCATCGCACCAAGCTCCGGCGCTTTTGCCAGGGCCAGCAGGTACAGCCTGTAGGCCTGCTCAAGGTCTTCGCCATACCAGGGGGCCTGTGTAACATTCCATGCCAGCGCTTTGCTGCGTTCGTATTGCTTCCAGCCCTGTATCATGGATGATGGCACGTTGTACCCATATTCGGCGGCTTCAAGCAAAAAGTGGCCTGCATAGTTGGTGCCCCAGTCGTTACTGCTGCCAAAGCCGGGCCAGTAACTGAACCCACCATCCGTTTGCTGAAAATTCTGCAGCTTTTGTATGCCGGTGCGTACGTTGTAATCAACCTGTTTTTTTTGTTCGTCGCTTACGTCAAGCAACTTGTTTAGCACCAGTTGGGGGAAGACTGACGATGTAGTTTGCTCCACGCACCCGTGCGGGTAGGTAATAAGATAACTCAAACGCTGCTGCAGGTTGATAGCGGGTATGCTTGAAACTTCAAGTACTGCTTTTGCGTTGCTGCCGTCGCCAATCATTGCCACAGAGCCATTCCAGGATTGCCCCGGCTGCAATGTTGCTTCGGTAACCTGTGTTATGGGCGGGTTGGGATTGCGTATGTCAATTTCAATATCAGACGCGTCAGTCTCTCTGCCGCCTGATGCGATTACTTTTACCTTGCCAATGCCGGTGTTGTTTTTTACCCTGGCGTCAAAATAAACTTCCTGTTCGCCGGTGGCGTCAAAATGTACTGTTTGCACTCCGCCTGCTTCAATAAACGGGTTGCTCTGCAGGGTTAGCTTAACATCCTTAACACTGCTGCTGGTTGCAAATACTGTTACCGGTATTTTAAGCGCTTCGCCCGGCCCAAGTACCCTTGGCAGTGTAGCCAGCACCATTACCGGTTTTTTAACTTTAACTGTCTTTTCTGCATAGCCAAAGGCGCCGTCACCGGCTGCAATTACCATTGTGCGTACGCTGCCCATATAAGGCGGTAATTCAAAACTGTGTGTTTTACTGCCCCCGGTAAGGGTAAATGGCCCCATAAACTTAACCACGGGTTTAAAGCGGTTTGCCTTTCTTGTTTTTGCAGCAAGCGCCGCTTCTGCGTCACCGCCTATAGTTAGTATGCGTTCCAACTGTGCGCCCCACGCACCAATTACCTGGTCATACATATCCCAGCTTTTAACGCCCAATGCCTCGCGCGCAAAAAACGCATCATGCGGGTTTGGGGTTTTGTAATGGGTAAGGTCAAGCAGTCCATCATCCACTATGGCTATTACATACGTCATACTTTTGCCGGTAGCTTCAGATACGGTAATAGTATTTTTCTGTTCCGGCCTTATTTCCGCTGGCATACTTATTACGGGCCGCAGTATGGTATTTTTATCCTGCACCATTATTGGTATAACACCATACATGCGTATAGGTAAATCATTCACTGTTTGTGCATGCGGTTGTATAAGGCTTACGTTTACATACACATTGGGTGTCATTTCTTTTGTAACAGATATAGCATATTTTGTTTGGCCCTGCGTTGTTTTTATCCATTCTGTTTTAAGCACTTTGGTGCCTGTTTCAATACTTACAAGCGCTTTGCCTTCTTTAGGGGTAGGGATGGTAATATTGGCCGTTTCACCTACGTTGTAGCTTGTTTTGTCTGAGTTGAATGAGAGCATTGCTGCCGAGGAGGGATCGCTGTTATCGCGCCGTGTTTGCCAACTGTAATCATCCACGTAAAAAGTAGCGCCGGTAGTATGGCCGCTGTTTTTATCTTTTACCAGGATTAAATAACGTCCCCAGTCTTCTTCAGGCAACGTAACTGTGTAGTTGCCTTTACCATTACTAAGGGTAGCAGTTTGCGAGCGTACCAGCTTATTGTACTTGTCCTGCGTAAAATTGCTGAGAGCATTGTCGTTATCATTATCCCACCACCAGCGCCACTGAATTTTATACACTTCAACATCTGCACTGGTAGTACCCTGTACCGGGTTGCCTTTGGTATCTACATTTACAATATCAAAACGTTGCGGGGATCCAGACAGAAGGTAGCCCCATGTTTTATCTCCCGGCGGGGTATGTACACCCACGTAAGAGCTATAAGGGTTATAAGGAAGAGATACATTATCAATACTGAAATTGCCGCCGGGTTCAAAAACTTTAATATTCAGGTTGGCTAATAACTGGCCGGGTGCCCCGTCTTTTATATCAAATGCAGCCTTTACAGGTGCGGTGCCATCCGGGCTAAGCGTGCCGTCAAAAATTGTTTGTGAAAGCGGCGTAAAAGATGTTGTTGGGTCATCAAACACATAGTCTTTAAACTTGTCAAAGCTGGTGTTTTTGCGGTATAATTGTGCATCTACCCTTGCTTTAAGACTTTGCGCTTTTGCGCCAAACAGCCATTCCGCGCTTAATGTGCCATTGGTGGTGGCGTTTTGCCCAAGTGCATCAAGACCGCCAAAATCAAGCTTTATTTTAAGACGGTTAGGCATCACCGTTTCAATCTTTATTTTCTTTTCAAATACAGCCCCGCCTACTTTAACCTTGCATAGCCAGTTGCCCGTAGGCGCATCGGCATCAGTAGCTGTTCTAAACACGTTAAAGCCATTGCTGGCGTTGGTTTGTACAAGTCTTTTATATAATTGCCCACGCGGCGAAATAAGCTCCATCTCCACGGGGTGCTCTTTAGGTAATTTGTTGTCAATATCATCCACAACACAGCTCAGGTAAAGGCTGTCGCCCGGCCGCCAAACGCCCCGCTCTCCAAAAATAAAGCCCTTAATACCGTTCTTTACTTCGTCGCCTGATATATCAAAACGGCTCAATGCAAGCGAATTACCATCATCTAATTTTAAATAGCCTCGTTCGTCGCCCTGTTTAGCAACCAGCAGGTAAGGTTTGCGTTTTAGCTGCAGTGTAGCCGTGCCATCGCTGCCGGTGGCGGCGGTGGCAATTACCTGCTGCTGGTAATCCTGCACCTCCAGTTGCACGTTTGACAGGGCATCTGTAGTAATA
>DASZUX010000562.1:0-2692 GCA_035547455.1 Chitinophagaceae bacterium | reverse complement strand
AATATGCGATATGGTTTTACGCAGGGTAGATACATCTTTGTAAGCCTCATCAATATCCTGGCAAATGTCAGTCCCTACTTCCACCACTGCCTGGTGCATTTCAGCTTTTACCTTATCTTTTATTATTTTTTGCCCTTCTATTACAATTTTTTGCTCATGGCTTTTAAGCTCACGTGTTTGAGGGTCAATAACCATGTACTCCTCTTCAACACCAAGCGTAAAATGCTTAAAGTTTATATTGGCCATAAATATATTACAGTTTACATGCCGCTGCCGGCAATGCTTGTTTAGTTTAATACAAAGGCACGCCGGCAGCGCTCCTTTTTACATATTCTCCCCATGTTAAATTATCATTCCCATCCTGGTGTGCAAGCGCCTTTTCAATAGCGTAATTTGCTGCCGTTTCAACCACCCATGCAAAATTTTCTTCGCCAACGCTGGCGCGGTCTGCATCAGGCGCAGGGTTGCAAAAATCTATGGCATAAGGCACTCCGTCACGTACTGCAAGTTCTACCGTGTTAAAATCATAGCCCAGGTACCGGTTTATACGTAAAACAATTTCTTCCATTTGTTTCAGCCGTTCTTCGGTAGGTGTAAAGCTGGCAACATAGCGAAGGTGATGCGGGTTACGCGGCTCATAAGGCATTATACGCACATATTTTCCGCCTATGCAGTAACAGCGGTAGTATTCAGTAAATACTATCTCTTCTTGCAGCAGCATTACCAGTTGCCCTGTTTCTGCATGTTTATCAAAAAAATCCTCAGCGCTGGTAAGCTTATATACATTTTTCCAGCCCCCGCCGGCAAAAGGTTTCATATAAGCAGGAAAACCAACGTAATCAAAAATATTCTTCCAGTCAAGAGGATATGCCAGGTTGCTGAATGATTTATCTGATGTATCGGAAGGCAAATCCCTTGAAGGCAGTATTACGGTTTTTGGCACCGGTACCTCGATTTGTGTGGCGAGACAGTTATTGAAAAATTTTTCATCGGCACTCCACCAAAAAGGATTGTTTATTACGGCGGTACCTCTTAAAGCTGCGTTTTTAAGATAAGCCCGGTAAAAAGGCACATCCTGGCTTATGCGGTCAAAAATTACGGCGTAATCTGTCGGCTCACCCTGCATTACTTTATCAATGCGTACTGGTTCAGCGGTTATGCCCTCAATATTTTTACTGTTAACCCTTTCAATAAATGCCTGCGGGAATGATCTTTCCTGACCAAAAAGAACACCAATTTTTTTCATACGTAAGTTTTTATTTACAGCCTGCATGTATTTGTAATGCATTGGTTAGCATTTGCATGCTGTTGTGCACCTAATTTAGAGAACATATTTGAAAGTACCGAAAAAATTAAAAACTAATTGTGTTTGTTTTTAGCAGAACTGTTTTATTATTTTTGGCGGTATGGTTTACGCCAAAACAAACTGCTTGAAAAATATACTTGTAGAACAACATATTATTGAATCGGTATTTTTAGAAAGAGAAGTTACTATTGATGCGTACCTGCCTACCAATGTGGAACACCCGGAAAATATGGATCTTTTGCTGGTTAACGACGGGCAGGATTTGCCAAAAATGCCTTTTGATGAAATATTGGACGGCCTGTTAGAAAGAACCGTTATTGCCCCTGTTGTATGTATTGGCATTTATTGCGGACCTGACCGTAAAATGGAATATGGTACTGCCCTGCAGGCTGATTATAAAGGGCGCGGCGCAAAGGCAGGATTATACACCCGGTTTATTTTTGACGAACTGCTGCCCTTTATACAAACTACTTATGCCGTGCCTAAATTCAAATCAACAGCATTTGCCGGCTTTTCGCTGGGTGGGCTTAGTGCGCTGGATATAGTGTGGAATAACCCCTGGCAATTTAGTAAGGCAGGCGTATTCAGCGGCTCTTTCTGGTGGCGAAGCAAGGATTATGATGCGGGATATGATGATGATACAGACAGAATTATGCACAGCCAGGTAAGGCGCAGCCATTATAAACAGCAATTGTCGTTCTTTTTTGAATGCGGGGCACAGGATGAAACGGAAGACCGCAATAACAATGGCATAATTGACAGCATTGACGACACCCTTGATTTAATAAAAGAGCTAAAAGCGCTGGGATATAATGATGAAAAAATTGTGTACGCAGAGTTGCCGGAAGGCAAACATGACGTGCCAACCTGGGCAAAAGCTTTTCCATTGTTTTTACAATGGGGATGGCCGGGACAGCTTTAAGCTTTTTCTACCGGCAGTTTTATTTTTGGGAAAAATGTCATCAGCAATACAATTATTGCAAACAGCAGTTGCAGGTATATGCCAATTTTCTTTACAGGGCAATCGCCTTCGTAACAGGAAGAAATTATGATATAATTTTTTATGGCCCATGCCAGCGTTACAGCACCAATAAAAACGTTGGTACGTTTTGCCCAAATTTTTGGGGTAAGAAAGAATATAACATTTATCCCTCCCAAAATAACCAGCAAAAGACCCGGTTTCCCAAAATCCGTACCATTAGCATTAAAACCGGTTACAGTTATGTTGGCCACTGGTACATACACCCAAGGCAAAAAACAAACCGCTGCAATTGCTAACACCGCTGATATGCCGATTAACTGGGAGTACTTCATGCGCTACTATATTCTGTAAAATGGCAGCAAATATACAAAAGGCATCGGTTAACATGCAAGCCTTTTGTTGAC
>DASZUX010000561.1:0-2036 GCA_035547455.1 Chitinophagaceae bacterium | reverse complement strand
GTATATTTTTAGTAATTACAATAAATTGCTTTGCACGCGTGTGCTGTAGGTTTATGGCAATATGTTATCACCAACGGGTTAGTTGTTGCAAGCAAGGGGTATGTAAGATGGTTATATCAGGCGGTTTAAAATTAAAAAGCTGCTAATAATGTTTATGTTTCGCATATAGTTATAAAAACGCTTTATAAAAATTATGTAAAGCAATTTTTGAACAATGCTGTTATTAATATTTTAATAATATGAAAATATATTGCGGGGTATAAATCAAAATGTTCTTTTTTGTTCTTCATCATCTTAAAAACAATTCAAGCTATATAACAAGGATAAATAGTGCTTATATTTAAGCCTGGTTTCAGGCATCGGGCCATCCCGATAAATAAAGTATTATTTACAACGCCTGATAATTTTTGTAAGCTTAAATAAAAGCACCGAATAAAACGGCTTGTTTTTTTCCGTTAATCGTGTATCCGGATTATGAATTTTGTTTACCACACTTTACTCCGGCCCGGCTGCTGGAACCTCTTAAAAAACTGCCTGGCAGGTCTGCCGGCCGGTGAAGCTGAACGTATTATGCGCATAACCTCTTTGCCGCACCGCAGCCTTGCAGTGGCTGGTAAATTGCTTTTGGTAAATGCGTTAAGGGCACATAATATAATAAAAGAATATAAACTGCCTGCACTAAGTTATACCGCACACAAGCGGCCGTTTATAAAAAACATGCCGTTCGATTTTAATATATCACATTCAGGTAATGCAGCGGTATGTGCACTCAGTTTAAATGGAAAGATTGGAATTGATATTGAGCAGGTAAAGCCCGTGGACACAAACATGTTTGACAACGTATTTACGCCTGGTGAATTGGCAGGTATTACCACTGATGCCAACACCTTACTTGCCTTTTACAAACTTTGGACGGCGAAAGAAGCAACTATAAAAGCTGAAGGAACGGGTTTTTACAGCGATGCCAGGTTGGTAAAAATAAATAATAATAAAGGTATTACTCGTAACAGGCAATGGAACCTTTTTCCGGTGGAGGTTAATAACGATTATGTTGCAACTGTAGCGGTAAATAATATTTATTCAATATCTGTGAGCGAAGTTACGATGGATGTATTGATGGGGGGTTGATTACCTGTGGCATACCGGCTACCCCTGGTTAAAGCCCCGGTGGGCGCACGAAAAAAAAGCTGCTCAATTAAGAAGCGTCCTTTTCCTATTGTAAACAGTTTTTTTCTTACTACCCTTTTATCTATTTATTCCTGTCCCTTTCTTTTAAAACAGCAAAACAAAAAATTTTGTGTAGTGTTAAAAGGGGTCAGGTGGTCTTCCGTAAAACATTGTACTGTATCAAACCCGGTTTTAAATCTTTCTGTAAGGGTAGCGGCGCTGTAGCGGCTTACAGTAAGCCCGCTGCATTTTTCGGGGCCGTTTTGCGAGAAGGTAGCTATTATCGCGTACCCGCCGGGCACAACGCTGTTGGTTAAAAGGGTAATATACGACTCAATTTCTTTTTCACTTGTATGAAAATGAAACGTTGCCCTGTCGTGCCAAACGTTAAACTGCCTGCCGGGTTTATAGTTACGTATATCCTGTACCTGCCAGTTAACGCCTGCTGCCTTTTTGCCAAGCCGCTGCTTTGCCCGTTCAATAGCTTTGCCTGAAATGTCTAATACCGTAACATTGGTAAAACCATCGTCCAGCAAACAATCTGCCAGCCGGCTATCGCCGCCGCCAACGTCAATAATGGCGGCTGTTTTAGGCAATGGCAGCGTACGCAGCAATGCCAGCGAGGCAGCAGGTATGTTTTGCGTCCAGCTTACCTCTGCCGGGCTTTTAACGGCGTACACATTTTCCCAATGTTCTTTTGTGTGGTTCATATAATCATTAATAAGTGTTAAACACTTGCCCGTTCTTCATTACCCATTGCACGTGCTGTAATATTTTAATGTTATTCAGCGGGTTGCCCTTCACGGCAATAATATCGGCAAAAGCGCCGGGCTGCACTACACCAATCTTCCCCTGCATATCCAGTAATT
>DASZUX010000560.1:0-4762 GCA_035547455.1 Chitinophagaceae bacterium | reverse complement strand
TATGTAGAAAAGCACACAAATGCTGTTGACAGCAAAAGGAACAACCACCAGGGGAAATGAATATTATAATTAAGCTGCAGGGATTGCTGTACAATATACCCTGTATATGCCAGGGCATAACCGGCAGCCAGGGGATCGTAAAGCAGGTACACCCACGAGGTAAGGAAGCCTGCGCGCGGGCTTATGGTATGGCTTATATAAGTATAATACCCGCCTGCCGAAGGCAGGTGTTTGGCCAGTTGTGCAAGGGTTATACCCAGCACCAGTACCAGCAAAAAAGCAAACAGGTATGCCAGCGGCGCAGTTACGCCTGCTTTTGCTGTTATAAAAGGTATGGTAAAAAGTATTGCCGTTGCGGGCGCAGTATGTGTAATGGCCTGCATAAAAACATCGCCAAGGCCAAGAGCGCCCCCTTTAAGCGATTGCTTTGCATTGTCAGCAGTTGTTTGGCTCATTATATTGGCTATTGAAGCTGAGCAGCCACCTGCAGGTATAACAACCCTGCCGGCAACATACGCTTTTAACCCCAATAAAACATTAGTATTGGTTACGGGATATGTGCTGCCTGATGCTAATGTATGCAATTGATTGCGGGGCAAAGAAAAAACTTTACGGCAGGCAGGAGTTTTTAAAGTGGGGGATGCGATGTTTTTGAACGATAGCCGTTTTAAATCAAAGCCCGGCTTGCCTGCCGGTTTTACAAGCCGGGTATTAGCTTTAACAGGTATGCTTTACAATAATTTATTTAAGCCATTTACTAAAAAAAGCCGGGCCTCATTTAAAAACATGGTGATTTATTCAGCTTCCTGCAAATCCTCGTACTGCTTAATTTTATTGTATAGCGTTTTGCGGTCAATATTTAAAACAATAGCCGCTTTAGTTTTATTATAATTTACCTGTTTCAGCACCTCCATTATCTTATTATACTCCGCGCGCAGCGTAGCATCCTTTAATCCTTCTGCTGCTATGCCATGCCCGTTTATTCTTTCAGCAACGGGAGACGCAGCAGTTTCATTCGCAACATTTCCCGGTTCATCAAGGCTTCCTAATATTTCCCACGGCAGCACATTACTGGTAATTTTTCCTGACGAGGTAAGCAGTGTTGACCTGCGTATTACATTCTTAAGCTCCCTTATGTTTCCCGGCCAATCGTAATTTAAAAACAGCTCCATTGTCTCGTTATCAAAGCCGTCAATAGTTTTACCCAACTCTCCCGCCACGCTGGCAAGAAAAAAATTTGCCAGCAGCGGAATATCTTCTTTCCGTTTCCTCAGCGGGGGAATATTTATTGAAAACTCGTTAAAGCGGTGGTACAAATCTTCCCTGAACTTTCCTTTTTTATATGCCTCTTTCAGGTTCTCGTTAGAAGCAACAATTACACGCACATCAGTAAACTGGTCTTTATTGCTGCCAACACGCCTGAACTTTTTTTCCTGTATTACGCGCAGCAATGTTACCTGTACATCAAGTGGCAGGTTACCTACCTCGTCTAAAAACAGGGTACCGCCATTGGCCGCCTCAAAAAAGCCTTCCTTGTCCCCGATCGCCCCGGTAAAAGAACCCTTGATATGTCCAAAAAGCTCGCTGGCAGCCAGCTCACGGGATAGGGTCCCGCAATCAACTGCTACAAATGGCCTGCCTGAACGGTCGCTTTTGCTGTGTATTGTTTTTGCAACCACTTCTTTACCGGTACCACTTTCGCCATAAAGGATAACGCTGAAATTAGTAGGCGCCACAATTTCAATTTGCCTGTACATATCCACAGTAGCAGGTGCACGCCCCACCAAAAAACCATTCTCAACTCCTGCTGCTACCTCTTGCTGTTTGTCGCTTTTTGTTGTAGGGCCTGCCGGTTGTGTTTCAAATACCCGGTTAATAACATTTAGAATTTCTTCGGGGATGAGGGGTTTTGTTATATAGTCAAAAGCGCCCAAACGCATCACCTCCACAGCCATTTTAATATCGGAATAGCCGGTAATAATAATTACCGCGCAGGCAGGGTTTATTTCCTTGGTTTCTTTTAAAACCTGTATGCCATCCATATCTCCCAGCCTGAAATCGCTAAACACAAGACTAAACTGTTGTTCACGCAGTTTTTTAAGGCCATTTGTACCTGACGATGCAGTCTCTACCGTAAATCCTTTCCGTGTTAAAAAATGGCTAAGCAGTTTACCCATATCAGGGTCGTCATCAATTACAAGGATGTTTCTCATTAGCTTCATTTTGCACAAAAATATTTGTTAAACGCTACTATAACGCGCGATTTATAGAATGGCAAATTGTTTGCCTGATATTTGCAATGTGTAAAATGGCAGTGCGACATGAAAAAAGAATTTATACTTTGTGATGCTATGAAAATTTTAATCATTGACGATGAGGTTGACATTTGCAATTTTTTAAATTACAGTCTTAAAAAAAGAAACTTTGAAAGTTCTTTTGCCCATACAATTGCAGACGGAGAACAACTGCTTGAAAGCTATAACCCCTCTATTTTATTATTAGACAATCATTTACCCGATGGTTTTGGGCTTGACTATATTCAAAAGTTCAGGCAGCGTTACCCGCAACTAAAAATAATAATGATCAGTGCCTATGATACACCAGGCGACCGTGACCACGCATTAAGGGCCGGGGCCGACTATTTCATTTCTAAGCCTTTTAATATTAAAGAGCTAAATACTATAATTGACAAGGTAGCCTGAAACACACATACCGTCCATCTTTTCTACAAACCGGGTAATATTTTCCTCAGTTTAATTGAGCATTTAACGTTATAGAAAAAGTAGTTCCCTGTCCTTCCACACTTACAACTTTTATTTCTCCCTGGTGGTTTAAAATAATGTTTTGCGTATTCGTAAGTCCCAGGCCACCGCCTTTAATTTTCCTGGTAAAATAAGGCTCAAATATTTTACCCAGCGTTTCCTCGTTCATACCACCGCCGTTATCTGATATTTTTATTTCACACTTAGTATCCTGCATTACTGTTTCAATTACAAGGTTTGCCGGTTGTTTTTTCTCCATTGATTCAAGGGCATTTATAACAATGTTAAGCAAGGCAATTTTCATCTTATTTACATCTACCGCTATTTTTGGGGCGGGCTTGTTGTATAGTTTTGTAAGCTTAACTTCTGTTAAAGCCATCCTGTCTTTTGCTTCCTGCAGGGTTTCATCAATCAGCTCATCTACACCAATTACTGTAAAGTTTAATTCTGCAAACTTAGTTGACTGCAGAAGTTCAGTAATAAGGTGATTAATGCGGTCACTGTTCCTGTATATAATTTTAAACAGAAATTCTGCTTCCTCGTTATCTGCCAAAAAATCGCTTTGCAACTGGTTTACAGATAAATTGATATTGGTAAGCGGATTTCTTATTTCGTGTGCAATGGTTCGTGCAATGCGCCCTGTTGCGGCAAACTTTTCTTCAGACTTCATTCTCAAAAGGCGTTCATTTGCCGCGTCCAGCTGCGTTATACGTTGCTGCAGTTCATGCTGGTATTTTTTAATACGCTCGCTGGCAAGCTTGCGTATATTATTTTCTTTAAGATTAATCAGCAGCCCGAAAACAAACAGTATCAGGGCTACACCAAGCACTACAACTGTAAAGGTATTGATATTGGAAAACGAGCTATCTACCTTATCCTGCCGCTCTTTTAACAACTGCCGTTCGGCCTGCTGTATTTCATTTACCTTTAGCCTTATATTATCCATTGTCGCTTTACCCTCATCCAGTATTACATTCATTGAGTCATTGGCATAAGGTATAAGTACATTGTTCCTTTGCGCAATGGCCGTAACCATGTACAACTGGTCAAGCAATTGAAACTGTTTGTCAACAAGCACTTTCAATTGCCTGAGTTTTCCTGTTTGTGAGGCATTGTCGCCTGTTTCTGCAAGTGTTTTTTGAAATACTGAGTCAACAGATTTTTTTGAACCCACAAAAGGTTGAAAGAAACTTTTATTGCCGGTTGTTATAAAGCCCCTTACGCCGGTTTCTGCATCTTTTGTTTTTGAGAGCAGGTGCTCAAGATCAAAAACAACCTCGTACGTCCGGTACACCAGGGCTGTTTGCTGTTTTAAGCGATTGTCGTTATAGGTGGAAAGTCCTATTGCAAAAAGCAATAAAATAAATGCGGCAATAAAGCCAATGCGCACCCGGGCATCGCCCTGTAATTCTTTAAGCGCTGTCTGCATGGTTAGCGATTTAATTTTTCGGAAACTGGTAGGTGCGATTTAAAGATAAGGTATCCTGTCAATAAAAAGTGGTTTCGGTTCATTTATTTAAACAGTTTTGCATGTTTCGGCAGTAATTAGTCCTAAAAAAGTAACCCGGCAGCGTATATTTAACACTTTACTGGGCAATTTTTTATATGCCACTATACTACAAATGCAAATTTTTGGCCAAATAGTATATTGCCATATTTATTCCTGTAAATGCTCAGCTATAATACGGCACGTCTTTATTAAGAATGACTACTGTGCTTTTCCTGTAATAAAACAGGATGGGTAATTACCTTTGAAGTGCCGATTTTTAAAACAACCACCTTATTATGAAGTACTTCTTAGCCTGCCTGGCAGTTATCGCAAACCTGAGTGTATGTGCACAAACAAATACAGTCACAATTTTCACCATACACACTAACGACACATTGCAGCAAATAAGCAATATTGGTGCATCTGCATGCTGGTATGGCGAAGAAGTTGGCGGGCAGTGGCCGGCAGCACAGAAACAACGCATGGCTCAATTGCTTTTCAGCCGCAGGTT
>DASZUX010000559.1:0-4976 GCA_035547455.1 Chitinophagaceae bacterium | reverse complement strand
TTCGGTTATATCTCCCGGTATACGCACATCGCTCCAAAAAGCTTTTTTCAGTTCCTGTATTTCTGCAATAGCCTGTTGCAATCCTTCTGCATTGCGCGCCATACCGCATTTGTCCCACATAATTTTGCCCAATTTTTTGTGGAATGATTCAACACTGGTAGTGCCTTTAATACCCATAAGTGTATTAAGGCGGCTGCTAACGGCTTTTTCAGCAGCTACAAATGCTTCATGGTCAGTTGAGACAGGTTTTTCGTAAATTTCATCTGCAAGATAATTACCCAATGTATAAGGAATAACGAAGTAGCCATCTGCCAGGCCCTGCATTAAGGCGCTTGCACCAAGGCGGTTAGCGCCATGATCGCTAAAGTTTGCTTCTCCCAACGCATATAAACCTTTTACTGAAGTTTGCAGTTCATAGTCAACCCACAGACCACCCATCGTGTAGTGTACCGCAGGGTAAATACGCATAGGTACCTCGTATGGGTTCTCCCCGGTAATCTTTTCATACATGTCAAAAAGGTTACCATATTTTTCTTTTACCACTTCCACACCGTGCTGGCGAACTTCTTCGGCGGAGGGGGTTTCAATGCCATGTTTGCTGCATTCAATTTTGCCATAACGATCAATTGCAGAAGCGTAATCAAGATAAACCGCCTGCTTGCTGCTGCCAACACCATAGCCGGCGTCACACCTTTCTTTGGCAGCGCGGCTGGCAACATCACGCGGAACAAGGTTGCCAAAAGCAGGGTATCTTCTTTCAAGATAATAATCCCTTTCATCTTCTGGTATCTCATTGGCCTTCCTGTTGTCTCCCTGTTTTTTAGGCACCCATATACGTCCGTCGTTACGCAACGATTCTGACATCAGGGTAAGCTTGCTCTGGTGGTCGCCGCTTACAGGTATGCAGGTAGGGTGTATCTGTGTATAGCAGGGGTTGCCAAAATAAGCGCCTGCCTTATGTGCTTTCCATGCAGCGGTAACATTACTGCCCATGGCGTTGGTTGAAAGATAAAATACGTTACCATAACCGCCACTGCACAGTAATACCGCATGGCCAAAGTGGCGCTCCAGCTTGCCTGTTATAAGGTTACGGGCAATAATGCCGCGTGCCTTATCGCCTACTTTTACTACTTCCAGCATTTCGTGGCGACTGTACATTTTAACGTTCCCCAGGGATATCTGTCTTTCAAGCGCCTGGTAAGCACCAATAAGCAACTGCTGCCCTGTTTGGCCTGCTGCATAAAATGTACGTTGCACCTGCACACCACCAAAACTGCGGTTGCTGAGCATGCCTCCGTATTCTCTTGCAAAGGGTACACCCTGCGCTACGCATTGGTCAATAATATTTGCACTTACTTCGGCAAGGCGATACACATTGCTTTCACGGGCGCGGTAGTCGCCGCCTTTAACAGTATCATAAAACAGGCGAAAAACACTGTCGCCATCATTCTGGTAGTTCTTGGCTGCGTTAATACCGCCCTGTGCTGCAATGCTGTGCGCACGGCGGGGCGAGTCCTGGAAACAAAATGCCTTAACCTTATAACCTAATTCGCCCAGGGTAGCAGCAGCGCTGGCGCCGGCCAGGCCGGTGCCAATAACTATAACTTCAAGCTTACGCTTGTTGGCTGGGTTAACAAGTTTGCAATGACCTTTGTATTCTGTCCATTTATCATCTAAAGGCCCTGCAGGAATTTTCGCATCTAACATACACCAGTAATTTTAAGCGTGAATCGTCAAAAAACGTAAACCGTAAGCGGCGTGTTTATATTGCCTGGCTTAATTTTAATATCAGGCACTTTATTGTATCCATTGTAAATAAAAGCTAACCGGCATCATGGCAAAAGCCAGCGGAACAATGATTGCAAAGCCATAACCAATACCGGTAAGCATGGTATTGTATTTTTTATTGTGTACCCCCAGGCTTCTGAAAGCGCTTTGAAAGCCATGCGCCAGGTGGTAACCCAGTGAAATACAGCCAAGCACGTACACTATTACAATCCAGGGCTCAGCAAACGTAACCTTCATGAGTGAATAAAGGTCGTGCATTTCAACACCGTTATAATTCACTGAAAGCGGATTGCCGTCTGCACCGGTTACGCCGGTAAAGCGCGAGGGTATCCAAAAGTTTACCCAATGCAGCACAAGAAACAATAATATAAGCGTGCCAAGTAAACCCATGCTGCGGCTGTACCACTTGCTTCCCCGGTTACCATAGTTTACAGCATAGCCAACGCCCCGTTTGCTGCGGTTGCTTATTTCGAGGGCAAGGCCCTGTATTATGTGTATGAAAATAAACACAAACAACCCCACCTCAAGTATGCGAATTACAACCATGGAGCCCATAAAATGGGCTGCTTTGTTAAACATTTCGCCACCGTCATTTGCCCAAATACACGCATTAAGACCGACATGAACAATTAAGAAAAGAATAAGAAAAACACCGGTTAAACCCATTACGATTTTCCTCCCGATGGAAGAAGTAAAAACTTTTTTCCAGGTCATAAAGCAAGATTGGAGTTAAAAGATCGGGTGCAAAAGTACTACACGGACGGCAAATTTTGTTTGCAAAAAATATTTTTTGAATTACAGGTATTGATAACCTGTTAATTAAACCTTTTTTCCGTTCATCTAAAAAATATAGTGTACATAATTACATTACGTACATTTGGCATAATGAAGCTGCTTAGCATTTTATGGAATAGTTTTAGAATGAGCATGCAGGAACTGAACAATAACAAACTGCGTAGTTCCCTATCGCTTATAGGTATTGCATTTGGTATATTTTGCATTATCGGGGTGCTTGCTACCGTTGATAGTCTTAAAAAAAAGGTGCAGACTGACATTATGGCCCTTGGTTCCAACACCATTTATATAGACAAATGGCAGTATGCCGGAGGTCCGGATTACCCATGGTGGAAATTTGTAAACAGGCCGTTGCCTAAATACAGCGAGGTTAAATTTATTAAGGAAAAAAGCCAGCTTGCAAAACATATATGTTACAGCAATAATAGTAATACTAATCTTGTGTATCAAAATTACCAGATAAATAATATTACCATTAATGGTGTATCGGAAGAGTTTAGTGATATACAGAAAGTTGATATTGCATCTGGCCGTTATCTTACCGAAACTGAATTTTTACGTGGCAACCCGGTGGCAGTGCTGGGTTACGAAAATGCGGTTAGCCTTTTTGGCAGTGCTGCAAGAGCAATTGGGAAATCTGTTGATTTTGACCAGCATAAGGTTACAATTATTGGTGTAATTGCAAAGCAAGGCCAAAGCATGCTTGGCAGCCCGTTTGATTTTGACCATTGTGTTATTGTTACCTACCGGTGTTTTGCCAGTTTTTATAATGTTAATGATAACAACCTATCGCCTGTTATAATGGTGCAGGCGAAAGACAATGTTTCCAGTGCCGCACTTGTACAGGAACTGGAAGGTATAATGCGGCAGGTAAGAAGATTGAGCCCGACCGAGGACGATAATTTTGCCCTGAACGATATAAATGTGTTGGCCCAAAACACCGAAGGCTTGTTTGTTTCGCTGAATATAGGCGGCTGGGCTATAGCTGGTTTAAGCCTTTTAGTGGGCGCTTTTGGGGTTGCCAATATAATGTTTGTAACGGTAAGGGAACGCACCAGCCAGATTGGCTTGAAAAAGGCTATTGGGGCTAAAAGCCGAACTATTCTTACTGAGTTTTTACTGGAAAGCGCTTTTTTGTGTGTTGTGGGTGGTTTGGTAGGGCTTACTTTTGTATGGCTGCTGGCTGTTGGATTAAGCACTATCCTTCCGTTTTCAATTGGTATTTCGCCTGACATTATAATACTTGCCTTTAGTATATGCGTGGGGTTAGGCATATTGTCCGGCATTATTCCGGCCTCCATTGCTGCAAGAATGAACCCGGTGGTTGCCATCAGGAGCAAGTAACCGTTTGCGCAAACAGCAACATACAAAAACCAGTATTTTTGCCGGATGAACGGATTTAAAGATGAAGCTGCATTGACTGCCGGCAACAGTGCTGCGAAGGCTGAAGCATCCCCGGTTACTATTCTTGCCATAGAGTCTTCTTGCGACGAAACATCGGCATCGGTGTGCCGGGACGGGCAAATTCTCTCCAATTTTATTGCTAATCAAAAAGTACACGAGCAATACGGCGGTGTAGTGCCGGAACTGGCCAGCCGTGCGCACATGCAAAATATAGTACCTGTGGTTGACACTGCGCTGAAAACGGCCAATTGCAGCCTGGAAGATGTATCTGCTATTGCCTTTACACAGGCGCCCGGGCTGATAGGCAGCCTGCTGGTGGGTGCGCAATTTGCAAAATCGCTTGCGCTTGCGTTAGATAAGCCCTTAATAGCCGTACATCACATGCAGGCACATGTGTTGGCTAACCTTATTGACGAACCAAAACCATCTTTTCCCTTTCTATGCCTTACTGTAAGCGGCGGGCATACACAAATTGTGCTGGCCAAAAGCCCGCTTAACCTGCAGGTATTGGGGCAAACCATTGATGACGCCGCGGGCGAAGCATTTGATAAAACAGCAAAATTACTCGGGCTGCCATATCCAGGCGGGCCATTGGTAGATAAATATGCCCGGCAAGGTAACCCGGTTGCTTTTAAGTTTGCAGAACCCCAGATACCGGGCCTGGATTTTTCGTTCAGCGGCCTAAAAACTTCTGTATTGTATTTTTTACAGGCAGAGGTGAAAAAAAATCCCTCTTTTATAGCGGAAAATATTAATGATTTGTGTGCTTCTGTACAGTATACCATCATTAATATACTTTTAAAAAAATTCCGTAAGGCTGTACTGCAAACCAGGGTAATTAATGTATGTATCGCCGGGGGTGTAAGTGCCAATAGCGGCCTGCGCAAAGCATTGAAAGAAATGGGAGAGAAGTATGAATGGAATACCTATATACCAGCCTTTCAATACTGTACTGATAATGCAGCCATGATAGCAATTACAGCTTACTA
>DASZUX010000558.1:0-2209 GCA_035547455.1 Chitinophagaceae bacterium | reverse complement strand
TGGTTGGGGTCAATAAGGTTAAAATAAGTATTGCCCGTGGCATCGGTAAACGGCACGTCATCCAAATATATTTTTATGTCTCTTACCCCAAATGGTGACCGAAGCAGGCTGCCGCGTACGGAAAGGCGGTAGCTGCCGGGGGAACGTTCTTCCATTCTTACACCTGTAACGGCATTAAATTCAGACACCATGCTGGTAATGCCAAATCGCTGCAGATCTTTCTTATTTACTACCGATACAGAAGCGGGTACGTCTTTCCATTTTGTTTTGCTTTCAAAAGCTTTTACCATTACATTTTCCAGCGTGGTGCTGTCAACAGGCACATTACTGCTGTCGCCGGCCTGGCAAAAAACTTTACTGCAAATGCAGGCAAAAAAAAGCAGCAGCCCGTACTTCATACATTTTATTTTAAAAGCAAAATTCGCGGCTAAATAAATACCTGCGCCGCTAATAAATAAAAAAGGCAATAACCAATATTATTGCCTCTTAACTGTTATGGTGCGCAATGCTTACTTTTTCATGTACATCACTTCTTTCACCAGCTTAACTGTTCTTGACACATCGGGTATGGCAAGTGCAGCAAGGTTGGGGGCATAGTGCATAGGGGCATCGGCGCTGGTAATGCGGCGCACAGGTGCATCAAGGTAATCAAACCCTTCCTTCTGAATCCTGTAAGCAAGCTCGGAAGATACGGAGCACATAGGCCACTGTTCTTCCACAATTACCAGCCGGTTGGTTTTTTTTACGCTTTCCAGCACCGTCATCCAGTCCAGCGGGCGTATAGTACGCAGGTCAATTACTTCGGCGCTTACGTTTTCTTTCTCCAGTTCAGCAGCCGCGCCCAACGCAACCTTCATCATTTTGTTAAACGAAACTATGGTAACATCCCGGCCGGCTTTTTTTACATCGGCTTTGCCCAACGGTATATAATACTCTTCTTCAGGCACTTCGCTTTTGTCGCCATAAGCAACTTCGCTTTCCATAAACATTACAGGGTCTTCCTCGTAACGTATAGCTTGTTTAAGCAACCCTTTGGCATCATAACCGTTTGAAGGGGAAACCACCTTAATGCCCGGTATGTTTGCCAGGTAGCTTTCAAAGGCGGTGGAGTGCTGGGCACCCAACTGTCCGGCACTGCCGTTAGGCCCGCGAAACACAATAGGGCAACCCACCTGGCCGCCACTCATGGCCAGCATTTTACTCGCGGTATTCAATATCTGGTCTAATGCCAGTACAGCAAAGTTCCATGTCATAAACTCTACTACCGGGCGCAGGCCGTTTTGGGCAGCGCCAACGCCAATAGCGGCAAAGCCAAGTTCCGAAATGGGAGTATCAATCACCCTTTTAGGCCCAAATTCAGCCAGCATACCCTGGCTAACTTTGTAAGCCCCGTTGTATTCGGCAACCTCTTCACCCATTAAAAAAACACGCTCATCTCTCCTCATTTCCTCGCTCATGGCCTCACGCAGCGCCTCACGAAAAGCAATTTGTCGCATAATAATATAATTGGCTTTTTAAAAAGCACCGCAAAAATATAGGATTATAGGCAAGAAAAACAGAAATTGTTGGTAGCCTCTATTTCTTTCCCGGCGGCTTTGCACACAGCCATTATGAAACAACCCGGTACAATATCATTATGCTTTTATAAAAAATATTATGCACACTGGTGCTCTAAATTATTTTGAAGGCTACATTAAACTTTATAAGTTTAACCCCCTGTTATAAATATTAAAACTATTACCTGCGGGAAATGCCGGCCTTTTTACCGCAAACCGTGTTTAATATTAAATAGAATGCCATGAAAATACTTTGCATAGGAGAAGCCCTTATTGATATGATTTGTACCGACAAGGGTAAATCGCTGTCAGCGGGTGAAAATTTTCTTAAAAAACCGGGCGGCGCACCCACCAATGTAGCTGCTGCTATTGCCGCCCTGGGGGGAACGGTGGAGCTCTCAGCTAAAGTGGGTAGTGACCCTTTTGGCCGGCAGCTGGTGGATGTAATGGAATCGTTTGGGGTATCTACCCGTTGGGTACTGCGCGACGAGTATTATTTTACTACGTTCGCCTTTGTCTCGCTGATGGAAGATGGCGAACGGGATTTTGTTTTCAACCGCGGTGCAGACGGCCAATTGACAAAAGAAGAAATTGAAGTAATTGATTTGGCAGATGTTTCTATCATCCACTTTGGCTCTGCAACCGCTTTTTTG
>DASZUX010000557.1:0-4625 GCA_035547455.1 Chitinophagaceae bacterium | reverse complement strand
CATAGGCCGATGGGTTTGTCCTGAAGTTCCAGGTAGCCAAGGTGCCTATTGGCGTTAATACTCCTCTCATTTCGCGCATAATATTCATATCCAGGTCCCTGTGGTTCCATTGGCCAAAGTTACCAGAAGACTGGTTGGCATAACCGTCAGCATACTCACCATAAATCTTTTGAGTATTGTAAGTCATATCAATATTTGCGCTGAAGTGGGAATTAAAATCAAAAGTAGTATTGGTTGAAACAATATTACGGTCTGATTTTGAGTTAGGTATAAGCCCCTGTATAAACTCTTTGGACATTGAAATACGGGTATTATACCCTTTGCCCGCTGAATACAGGTTTACGTTAGTATTTGAATTCAAACCGTTTTCCCAGAAGTCCTTAATATTATTGGGCTGTGGTACAAGTTTTGCGGTTTTGCCAGTATATTTTGTACCGGGTATCCATGCGTACCAGGGAATATATTCCTGTCCTTCCATTTTAGGGCCCCAGCTCGCATCATCGGTGTAATCTGGGTACATTTTGCCATCCAGTGATTTCCACTCTTCGGGCATACCATTTACATAGGTAAACGGAATTAAGGTTGAGGAACCGCCGCCGGCGTAAGAGTTTTGTAAATGAGGAAGGCGGTAAACTTTGTCAAAGGTCATACCCTGGCTTACATCAATGCTTGTTTTGCCCTGGGCAGCTTTAAGCGTTGTAATTACAATAGCACCATTTGAAGCCCTTGAGCCAAAAAGTGCGGTAGCATTAGCGCCTTTTAAAATGTTAACGCTTTCAACTTCATTGGGGTCAATATCGTATGCATTACCAACAATGGTACCATCAACAACAAACAACGGCCCAACATCACCAGAAAGCAACAAGCCACCGCGGATACGAGCGAAGGACTGGCTGTTAAGCTTTGTACCCGATTGTGACCTGAACTGCACACCGGCTACTTTACCGGCAAGCGCATCGTTAAGGTTGGTTTGAGGAATAATGTTTAATGCCTCGCCCTTAATTACCTGCGCACTGTAAGGCGTTGTGCGTATATCCTTCTTTACGTTAAAAGCGGTTGTAACCACTACTTCCGTAAGAGAAGTTGATGCACGCTCAAGAACGATACTAAGGGTGTTTTCTGAGCCAACAGTTACTTCTTTTTGGTTAAAGTTAACCGCCTGTATAACCAATATATCTCCCGTACGGGCATTTAAAGTAAATGCGCCTTCGGCAGTAGCAGCAAGGGCTCTTTTGGTATTTTTAACGGTTACGGTAGCAAAAGGAACCGGCTCTCCATTCTGGTCAGTTATTTTGCCACTCACTGGGTGAGTCTGTGCTATTGCCACCGTTACTGACAACAACAGCACAAGTAATAAACTTACAACTTTTCTCATGCGTCTACAGGTTTTAAAAATTTGTTATATATAAAAGTAGAAGAATAATTAAAGAAATTTTAAAAAAAGATTAAAGGTTTATTAATGGTGGTGGTTATAGAAAGACAAGATAATTAGTTAAAATGTTGCATGAGATTTTAACATAAATAAATGTTTATTCACAAATATTTAATAATCAGCATTTTACACGAAAATTTTTATTTTGTTTTTCCCCTTGTTAAAAAGTTATCAAGCGGGCTCAACCTTAAATTTTTATAAAGTCAAAATCCTTAATCCTAAATTTTTTGACATTTCTTTAACGTCAAAAAAAGGCAAAAAAAGTGCAATAAAAAATCATTACAATGTTCGTGCAACCATAAATACTCCCTGCTTATAAACAATATAATAATACTTTTGCGCCATGTTACTACTAGATGGCAAAATAGCATCGCAGTCGGTTAAAGAAGGTATTAAAGGAAAAGTTACCGGGTTGATTGAGGGAGGCAGGCGCAGACCCCACCTGGCAGCAATTTTAGTAGGAAATAACGGGGCCAGCGAAACCTATGTAGCCAGCAAAATTAAAACCTGTGCAGAAATTGGTTTTGAGTCAACCCTTGTGCGTTTTGACAGTGATATTGACGAAGCTGCGCTATTACAAAAAATAGCGGAACTAAACAATGAACCGTTGGTTGACGGCATTTTGGTACAATTGCCACTGCCTGAACAAATAAGTGAGCAAAAAGTTATAGAAGCAATTAATCCCGCAAAAGATGTTGATGGTTTTCATCCTGTAAGCGCAGGAAGGCTGGTACAGGGGCTACCAACCTTTATACCAGCTACACCCTATGGCATTATGCTTATGCTGGAACATTATAATATAGATACAAAAGGTAAACATGCAGTTGTTGTAGGACGCAGCAATATTGTAGGCAGGCCAATGAGCATATTGCTGAGCAGCAATAGCAAATATGGTAACTGCACGGTAACTATTTGCCACTCGCATACTAAAAACCTCCCGGAAATTTGCCTGCAGGCCGATATTTTAGTTGCGGCACTGGGCAAACCGGAATTTGTGAAGGCAAATATGGTAAAGGAAGGCGCTGTGGTGATTGATGTGGGCATTACAAGGGTTGAGGACACATCAGCAAAAAAAGGTTTCCGTATCAAGGGAGATGTAGCATTTAACGAAGTAGCAGCAAAAGCCTCGGCGGTTACACCGGTACCGGGAGGGGTGGGTCTTATGACCATAGCAGGCCTATTACAAAATACACTGCAGGCCTACTTGCAACGGGAGCAGTAACCGAAATATTGCCGGGTATGGTATCCTGCAACAGGTATATCTAAAAATAGCAAAGCTATTGCTTTCCATTTTCAGCTATAAATCAATAACACTAATGAGTGAAGTATTAATACATACCGCTACCCTGCCCGTGATGGAAAGTTTTTATACCCTGCAGGGCGAGGGTTTTCACCAGGGGCGTGCAGCATATTTTGTACGCCTGGGTGGTTGCGATGTAGGATGCTTTTGGTGTGATGTTAAGGAAAGCTGGGATGCAAGCAAGCACCCGCAACGCACTGTTGATGATATTGTTAAAGAGATAAAACAAACACCGGCAGAAATAGCAGTGATAACAGGGGGCGAGCCTCTTCTGCATAATCTTGCTGTTCTTACTGCAGCCTTGCAAATGGCCGGGCTTAAAACACATATTGAAACATCAGGCTCAACTCAATTAACCGGGCATTGGGACTGGATTTGCCTCTCACCCAAAAAATTTAAACCACCTTTGGCAGAAGTACTGCCGTTTGTAAACGAACTAAAAGTTGTAATATATAACAAGGCCGATTTTGAATGGGCGGAAAAATATGCGGCGTCCGTTTCGCCGGAATGCAGGTTATACTTACAACCGGAATGGAGCAAAGCTCCTGCAATTATGCCGCTAATTATTGATTACATAAAATCTAATCCGGCCTGGGAACTCAGCCTGCAGATACATAAGTATATCAACGTGCCATAACCAGCAAGGTCATTATCTTCGTTTCAATCTCATGGCGGTAATATTATATTGTTGATTTCAAAAGAAAGCCGGCGTTACGCCGTATTTTTTGCCGGCTCAATGCTGCTGCCGGTAACAGGAACGCTTATCCACCTTTCAAACAGTTTGGCACTGCCAATGCCGGCAAGCCAGCCAAATATACCACCTGCTAATACATCAAAAGGATAATGCTTGCCAACATATACCTGCGCAAAACATATTAAGGTGGCCCACAACCAAACCCAGCGCCATTTGTGTCCGGTAATAATATATATGCTCCAAAACCAAAAAGTAGCCATTCCGAAGTGGTTGGAGGCATGCGAAGAAGGAAATGAATACAAACCACCACAGCCTATAATATTTCTTATAACGGGCTGAAGACCTATGCTGTAGCAGGGGCGCGGCCGTTCAAAAAATTGCTTCATAACAGATGCCGACACAAAATCGGTAAAAGCAACGGTAACAATAGTTAAACCAATAAATTTAAACGCATGTTTTTTTTGATAACGTATCGCCCAGTATATCATGAAACAGTATAAGGGCACCCACACCAGGGGGTTGCGTATCAACAGCATTACCGCATCCAGCCAGTTAGTTGCAATAACACTATGTATAAATGTAAAAACCTGTTTATCAATACTATCAAGATATTGCAGAATGTTCATACTCCGTATTATATCCAAATTTACCCGGGGGGTATTATCCTATGATTAAGGTTTTATTATCATTAGTTTTCGTATGCTGTTTTTAATGCAAATGCTTTGTTTTTAACAAAAACAGGGTATGCTTTTAAACCATTAAGGCTGCACCGGCTATGCGCAAAGTTTCGTTGTATGCAATTTTACGCTACCTTTAATTTTTGTGAGATTAAATACTCTAAGTGCATAAACAAAATATAATCAGGCGTTTTAAAAAGTTTTATTAAGCTTACCATACGGCGTGAGGTTTTAGGCCACCCGGAAAAGAGAAACTGTTATGGCAAAAAAGAAGATTTTGTTCCTGATTGGCTCGATTAATCAAACTACACAAATGCACCAGGTTGCTTCGGAACTTTCCGATTATGATTGTTTTTTTAGCCAGATTTACAGTGACTCGTGGCTTGCCAAATTTGCTGTAAAAAAGGGCTGGCTTGATAATACTGTTTTAGCCGGGGAATTTAAGAGAACTGCCACGGCTTATCTTGAGCAACACAACCTGCGCAACGATTATGCTTCTTCCATATACAACAACCGCTATGA
>DASZUX010000556.1:0-2792 GCA_035547455.1 Chitinophagaceae bacterium | reverse complement strand
CGCCTCAGATTTTTACATGGTGCTGCCTATGGACACCAGTTGTGCCAATGTTGCCACGGACGTGCGTATGGCTTACGACAATAATAACCTGTACCTGCTGGCGATATGTTATAAAAAAATTGATGGCCCTAACATGGTTGAATCGCTGCGGCGCGATTTCAATTTCCAGAAAAATGATAACTTCCTGGTGTTTATGGACACTTTCGGCGACCAAACCACCGGATTTTCCTTTGGTGCCAATGCTGCGGGCGCCCAGTGGGACGGCACGATGTACGATGGGGGCAAGGTTGACCTTAACTGGGACAACAAATGGGTTTCAGCGGTTAAAAATGATGGCTATAAATATGTACTTGAACTTGCCGTGCCGTTTAAAACCATCCGCTATAAAAAGGGGATAAGGGAATGGGGCATTAATTTCAGCCGCAACGACCTTAAAACCACTGAAAAATCAAGCTGGACACCTATACCGCGCCAATTCCCTACAGCATCTTTAAGCTACACAGGCTCGCTGGTATGGGACGGAGCTTTGCCTGAAGCCGGCCATAATATTTCAGTTATACCCTATCTTTTAACCGGCGCTACCAAAGATTACCAGGCGCATACACCATGGGATACCAAAAGCGACATAGGGGTTGATGCTAAAATAACTTTATCTTCTTCCATAAACCTTGACCTTACCGTACACCCGGATTTTTCACAGGTTGACGTGGATAAACAGGTTACCAACCTGAGCCGGTTTGAACTGTTTTTCCCGGAAAAAAGGCAGTTTTTTCTTGAGAATGCTGACCTGTTTTCAAACCTTGGTTATGCCAATATACGGCCCTTCTTTTCCCGTCGCATAGGGCTGAACGCTCCAATAGGAGTGGGTGCCCGCCTTAGCGGAAAACTGGATAAAAACTGGCGTATCGGTATAATGGACATGGAAACAGACAAGACCACGGATGTGTACCAGCCCGCCGAAAACTTTGCTGTAATTGCATTGCAGCGTAAGCTCTTTAAAAAGTCGAACATTGAGTTTTTTTACATAGACAAAACAGCCATCAATTACCATCCTTCAAAGGATACGGTCAATAACACATTTTCAAGCTACAACCGTAACGTGGGGCTTGAATATAATCTTGCGCCGTCTAACAACACCTGGACAGGCAAAACCATTTTTATACAGTCCTTCAGCCCGTCCAGTAAAGGCAATGGGTTTGTACATGCTGCCAACCTGCTGTACAGCGTCCGCAAATGGCAAATAGGATGGGAGCATGAGTATGTTGGCAACAATTATAATGCAGAAGTGGGTTATGTGCCCCGTAACAATTACATTAAAATCAATCCTACGCTTAACCGTTTCTTTTTTCCTAAAGGCGGTATTGTATTAAGCCACGGTCCGCAGGTTAGTTCAACCTACTATTTTGATACAAAGCTTAACCGCACTGATAATGAAAATTCGCTGGCATACCTGGTAACCTTCAGGGACAAAAGCACTCTTAATGCTGTTATGCTGAACGATTATGTGCAGTTGCTATCGCCTTTTGACCCCACTAACCTTGGTAAAGATTCTTTACCGGCAGGTTTTCGCAGCCACTGGAATACGGTAGGGTTTGATTTTCTTTCTGCACCCCAGCACACTTTTACCTATTCCTTTTCAATGCGGTACGGCGGTTATTATAATGACGGCAAACTGGTATCATTCTCCGGTGATGTGGGTTATCGGATACAACCTATTGTGAATATTGACCTTGCCGCTACGTATAATGACCTGAAGCTTAGCCAGCCCTGGGGAGATACCCATTTTTTACTGGTGGGGCCAAAGATTGATGTTACCATGACAAATACGCTGTTTCTTACCGCATATATGCAATACAACCAGCAAACCAAAAATGTAAACCTTAACACCCGCTTTCAATGGCGGTATAAGCCAGCCAGCGACCTGTTTATTGTTTACACAGATAACTATTACATAGGCCCTGTATTTGTAAAAAGCAGGCAACTGGTAATGAAGTTTACTTATTGGTGGAACCCGTAGCCCACTATAGCAGCCTGCCCGTTGTACAGCATGTAACTGATTGAAATCATTTTTTGCCAAAGTAAACCAGGCTTACTTTGTATTAAACCGGTTATTATGCTGCGTAAAACCCTGCTTACCTGCGGTATTATATCATCGCTATCGTATGTCGCAATGTGTGTTATTGCCGCATCCAGGTTACAGGGTTATAGTTCATTTTATCAAACTGTAAGCGAACTTTCTGCTATAGGTGCATCAACACGCCCTTCGTGGGTAAACATGGCTGTATTGTATAACATACTGTTTGCAGCCTTTGCTGTTGGTGTAACCTTATCTGCCGGCGGTAACCGGAATTTACGTGTAACCGGCATATTATTAATAGCCTATGGCATTACCGGTTTTGCCTGGCCGCCAATGCACCAACGGCAGGTATTGGCAGCAGGTGGTAAGACTCTTACAGATACAATGCATCTTATTTTTACCATAATAACAGTTACCCTAATGGTAACAGCTATAGGTTTTGGTGCGGCTGCATTGGGTAAAAGGTTTCGCCTTTATTCAATTATAACAATTACGGTGTTGCTTTTTTTCGGTAGTCTTACAGGCAGCCAGGCGGCGAATGTTGAAGCAAACCTTCCTACCCCGTGGATTGGAGTGTGGGAGCGGGTTAACATCGGTGCCTTTTTGCTTTGGGTAATAATATTATCAGCATTGCTGTTAAAACAACCCGGCAAATCCTCCGTATATTTTACAAGGCCTGCGCAATAATAAAATTATTCGTTTGCCTGCAAAGCTT
>DASZUX010000555.1:0-4481 GCA_035547455.1 Chitinophagaceae bacterium | reverse complement strand
GAACTGATGCTGGCAGTAAACATCATAATTAAAAAGGCAATAGCCATTTGCCCCCAGCTTACAGGCAATATTAATTTGGGTAAAAAGAAAATGTAAAATACAAACAACGCTTTAAATACAAACAGCTTTATGTATTCAATGCGGGGTATTGCATTCACCTTCCACACCAGTGAATCTTTTTTAAAAAAATCTTTAAAATCCCTTACCAGCAGCCAGTTAAACAGGTAAAGCGGGTAAATAAAAGGCAGGTAAATATGCTGGTACCTGTGCATTTTTGAAAAATTGCCATGAGGAAAAACGCGCGCCATGGGGCTTTGCTCAAAATCGCTGTCCCAACCCATTACGTTAGGATAATTGTGGTGCAATCTTATGTGGCGTACTTTCCATATATAACTATTAGCGCCCATCACATCAAAAAAGTACACATACGCACTGTTAATCCACTTATGCCTGAATAAAGTGTTGTGTACGGCATCATGTATGATATTTAAAAAATTAAGCAGCAAAAAAACGCCAAGAAAAAAATAACATGTGTACAAAACAGCCGGTTGGCTGCCCCATGCTATTGCAGTAATATAAGTGGCTATATATAGTAAAGGAAAAAGAAAAGCCTTAACCTTAATTACAGGCCATCTTCTCTTTTCAAGAATTTCAACTGTTTGATTAACCTGCCTGCGCAGTTGCAGAAATAAGTCCTGGTCAGCTTTAACCTTGCTAAATCCCGGTTTGGTTGGTGTTTCCATATCTGTCGTTTAATGTTTCGTCAATAGTCACAAGTATCATTCCACGCTTCCAGCATTGCGGCCGGTAAGCAAAAGCCGCAATTCATAAATTAAATGCAAAAATAATAATAGTTCTAATTCAAACTATCAATATCTTAACTTTGTGCGGATTTATGCATTGTTTTGCATTATTTGTATATTAAGCAGCCGGTATTTATTATTATACATTGAGTTATTTATTTACCTGTAGATTTGTTTTACCATGAAAACAAAAAATGTTGAAGAACTGGCGGTTGAACTTGGAAGGTGCATGACGGAAATGAAGAACTACCTGCGGCAATTTATACAGGCCAAAATAAAAGAAGACAACATAAACATTACGTTTGAAATGCTTGAAATACTGGCTTGTTTGTGGAATAAAGACGGAATAAACCAGCAGGAACTGGCAAACATTACTATTAAGGACAAGTCAAGCATGACCTACCTTGTTGATAATCTTGTTAAACGTAATATGATAAAACGCGTGCCAGATGAAAATGACCGCCGTAATAACCTTATTTATTTAACCAGGGAAGGGCGCGACCTGCAGGCACGGCTTTACCCGTGGGTGGTTGAGATGTACGCGAAAGCAACAGTAAATATTTGCTGTACAGATATGGAAGAATCGCTTACGCTGATGAAAAAAATGATTGGCAATATGCAATGCACTGAAAAATAACACGCTAAAATACAGCACATGAAAACGATGCTTGTTCCTGTTGATTTCTCCGATACTGCAAAAAATGCCCTTGATTATGCTATTGAATGGGCAAAGGCTTACGAATATACCCGCATAATATTGCTTAAAACATTGTACAATTCAATGTTTGACATGATACCCTCTGCCGAGTATGTGAGTGTGAACGAAGATTATATGACTAAGGAACGGGACGATGCAAAAAACAAGCTGAATGAATTGTGTAAAAGCCTGGCAGCTAAAATAGGAACCGGCATTAAAATATCAATTGCAGTAAGCGAGCTGCCCTTAGTACGTTCGATATTAGAGATTACAGAAGATGAGCATCCCGAATTAATTGTTGTTGGAAGCGATAATGTAAATTACTCAAGCAACAGTTTTGTAGCGGGTAATGTTATAAGCATTGCTAAAATTAGCCCGGTAAGGGTACTAATTGTTCCATCGCATTATAGTTACAAATCGGTTGAGCAGGCGCTGGTGCCTGTTGATTTTAATACAGTTGGCACATTGGATAAAATTGAAAAACACTCAGCTAAAACGCCGCAGTGGCGTAATAAAAAACTGTTGGTGCTGAATGTTGATCCCAAAGAAAAATACCTGTATCCTGACGGGGAGTTTAAGAAAAATGAGCAGGTACTGCACGAATACCTGCAAAATTTTTCACACGAAGTATTTTACTCCAATAACAAAAGCATTATAGATGCCCTTACAGAGTTTGCCGCTGCGCATGATGTACAATTAATAATTGCATTGCCAGGTAAACATAGCTTTTTGTACTCGTTAACACATAAAAGCATTTCGCAGGCTATTTATGAAAATGCGCAGCACCCCGTACTGATATTAAAATAATAGGGATGACGGTTAAAAGGCAATAAATGTAAGTGCCTGGGCGCCCTGTTTCTAAGTGGCTTCCTAGGTGCTTTCGGCAGCGAAAGGTCTTCATCAGGCACCTTTGCAAATATGTCACAACCGTCAAGCCCTTGCCTTCACCATAATAAATACCTATGCAGCCGGCAGTTTTGGGCCCTGCCAGGGTATAACGGGCCAGGCACAATTTTGCCGGGTGCTTTAAAAACAGAAGCATTTTTCTGGATTATATCAAATTTATGTGCTTCATTCCCCAAATCTCCTCGCCATACACATGTGCATGCAAAAGGTACGGGTAAACGGTCGCATATTATTAAAGGCGGCGTAGGCGGCAGGTACACCCTGCAAATAATGCATAAGCCTCACTGTAATACCCCTGGCGTCTTTAACACAAAACCTTTCATGTCAATTTTTTTATGGCGCCGTTATTTCATCCCGAGCATGTATGCCCATACGTTTTTAAATACCGGCAGCAGGGTGGTCATGTGCGGGTTGTTAGCAGGTATATTATTCACCAGTATATGTTTCCTTGTTTGTAAAGGCATACCTGGCTGTATGTTTGCAGAATCTGGCCCGGGCGTACCCATTGCTTTGGCACAACTTTCAAGTTGCCTGCTAACCATATACTGATCCTGCAGGTGCAAAAAAGCATAATAGCGGTTTAAGGGTGTTGCACTTTTATTGCCCAGCCACAGGGCGGGAGAATTGAATACTACCCTGTAGTCCTGCGGGCCGGAAAAAATCAATACCCTGTTAACTTTAAAATGCTTCCCAATATTAATACAATGGCCGGCGCCCTGGCTGTGGCCGCCCACGTCTATTTTATTCCATTGAATGTTGCCGTTTTTAATAAACTCTCCCCAGCCACCTTGCGGATCATTCTTCACCAGCCATTCCATTAGTTTTTGAAAGCGGTTTATAATACTGTTGGTACTGTCAACGTTTACTGAATTGCTAACGGGTGTGCCAAACATTATTTCCTGCCTGAATTTGTCAAAACAGGCACTGTCAGTACTGTTATTGCAAACAGTGGTTATAACATTATTTTTATAATCAATGCTTATGGCATGGTACCCAAGCCCTGCCACAATGCTGTCCATTTGCCGCAATTGCGATGCAGCGCCACCCGTGCCTACAATCATTAAAAACAGTTTATGGGTACTGGGTACTGCCGTGTTATATACTGCATAATGTCCGCCATGTATTATTTCTATGCCGGGCGCTGTTTCTGACGGATTAACTATAAGCACTTTTGTACTGTTACCCTGCGCCTGCAGTTGTACGTATGCTGCAATAAAGAAAAACGTTACACCTATTGCTTTTATCATAGCTAATTATTTTTGGGTATTTCTTTTATATTGTAAGCCTGTATCATGGGTGGGTTTTCCGGGGTAAGGGTAAAGCTTACGCGGATATTGCTTTTTTCGCCTTCCATAATAAAATCTCCTCTCAGCCCGTTTTCCGGCACCACATCTTTTATGCCTGTAATTTTAACTGCTTTTTCAAATATGGCAGTAGCTTCTTTACGCAGCGAGTCAGGAAAATAATCCATAAAAAAGTTCTGGGCAAAAATGCCGCTGTTTTCTGCGTTATTCCAGGCAGGCAAAAGTTTTACCAGTTCATCCCTGCGCCGGGTTAATATGGAGGATGGTAGCATTTGTCGTGGCTTAAGCGCTGCCATGCTTACCAGTGTGTCTAATACCTGCAGGTTTATATAGCCGGTATTGGCATACGTTAAATTGGCAAAAGATATTATACCCACCCCGTAATCCGGCATTATGCGCCAGTTACTGCCAAAGCCGGGTAAACCGCCGCTATGGGCTATCATAAGCCTGCCTGCACAATCTTTTGTCCAGCCAAGGCCGTAAGTATAGGCCGTTACCACCGGGCAGGCCCTGCCGGAAGGATATTTGAACTGTGTATTAAAGCCGTTTACGTCCCAGGGGTAGTGCATTTCGCGTACGGAACTTCTTTTAACAGGGCCGGTTTCCTTATCATCCCGCGGCGGGTAGGCCGATAAATGAAAAGCCACATACCGGGCAAAATCTTCAATCGTTGTTATCATTCCTCCCATTGCGCCGTAGGTGCCATCGTGCAGTAATGGTTGCTCTATCCACGTGCCGTTCAGCCAGCGATAGCCGTGGGCAAGGTTTGCC
>DASZUX010000554.1:0-8607 GCA_035547455.1 Chitinophagaceae bacterium | reverse complement strand
TGCAGTAAAAATTAAGGCACCTAAAAAAGCCACCCATACTTTTAAGGTAAAAGCGCCGCTTCTTGCCAAAGGGCAAACATTATGCATTACAGGATCCGGCAATGAACTGGGTAACTGGAATGCTATAAAGGCTATTATTTTGAGCCGGAAGAAAGATGAGGATTTTTTTAGTGCGGAACTTGACCTTACAGATGCGTTATTGCCCATTATGTACAAATATGCTGTGTACGATATTGAAAAAAAGCAAATTGTGCAGTACGAGGGTGGCGAAAACAGGATGTTGCTAAATGCTGCTGCACCCAACAGGCAAACAATAATAAACGATGGCTTTGCCGTTTTGCCCAATAATACATGGAAAGGCGCTGGTGTTGCGGTGCCGGTATTCAGCCTGCGCACAGGTAAAAGTTGCGGTGTGGGCGAATTTACAGATATACAATTGCTTGTTGACTGGGCGGTAAAAACAGGGCTAAAGCTTATTCAATTATTACCCGTAAACGATACTACCGCCACCCATACATGGACAGACAGCTACCCCTATGCGGCAATATCGGCTTTTGCTTTGCATCCCATGTACCTGCACCTGGAAGACGTTGTACAGCCAAAAAATAAGCACATATTAACAGGTTTTGAAATAGAGAAAGAACGGCTAAATGTATTGGAAGCGGTTGATTATGAGGCGGTAAATGCGCTTAAATGGAACATTGTAAAGCAGGTGTACCCGCTGCAGAAAATAGCATTGTTCGCTTCTGATGACTACCAGCAATTTTTTAAGCAAAACGAACACTGGCTGGTACCTTATGCTGTTTTTTGCTATTTAAGGGACAAGCATAATACTGCCGATTTTAATACCTGGCCTGAACATAAAACTTACGATGCTGCGGCTATTGCACTTTTGCTTGACCTTGCATCTGGGGCGTATGACGATATAGCGATATACTTTTTTGTGCAATACCACCTGCATGTGCAATTGAAAGCTGCCGCCCAATATGCACATAAGCACGGCATTATTGTAAAAGGTGATATACCCATAGGTGTGTATCGCTACGGCGCGGATGCGTGGCAGAACCCGGGCTTATATCACATGGATATGCAAGCAGGCGCACCGCCGGATGATTTTGCCGTAAAGGGACAAAACTGGAGTTTTCCGACCTATAACTGGGAAAAAATGCGTGAAAGCGGCTTTGCCTGGTGGAAACAACGGTTTGAACAAATGAGCTATTATTTCGACGCTTTCAGGATTGACCACATACTGGGCTTTTTCAGGATCTGGAGTATCCCGGTACATTCAGTGGAAGGCATAATGGGCCATTTTGAACCTGCTATACCTGTATATCGGTCAGAGTTTGACGAGAAAGGCATTTGGTTTGATAAAGACAGGTATTGCAAACCTTTTATTACAGGGCAGCTATTGGCAGATACTTTTGGAGACCAGCAGAGCTATATAACGGAGCATTTTATTAATTACGACGGTTTTGGCAACTATGCGTTAAAGCCTGCATTCAACACCCAGCGAAAGATAGAAGAGTATTTTGGCGGCCTGGAGAACACTCCTCATAACCAGTGGCTTAAACAGGCCTTGTTTAGCTTAATATCCAATGTGATATTATTTGAGGCAGAAGGTTCAAACGGGCAGCAGTTCCATTTCCGGTTTGGGGCGGAAGGCACCTCATCTTTCAGGAATCTTGAAGGAGGCACCCAACACAAACTGAAAGAACTGTATGTAAACTATTATTTCCGCAGGCAGGACGGTTTCTGGAAGACCAAAGCTATGCAGACACTGCCGCCGCTGAAACGTGTTACCAACATGCTGGTATGCGGGGAAGATCTTGGTCTTGTACCTGCTTGTGTGCCGGATGTTATGCGTCAACTGGGATTACTAAGCCTGGAAATACAAAGAATGCCCAAAGATTCGGCACGCAGTTTTTTTCACCCCTCGGATGCACCCTACCTTTCTGTAGTTACCCCATCCACGCATGATATGAGCACCATACGTGGCTGGTGGGAGGAGGATCGCAATAAAACACAGCAATTTTACAATTTTGAGATGGGTCAGTGGGGCGATGCGCCATACTTCTGCGAGCCTTGGATTAATAAAGCTATTGTAGAGCAGCACCTGTATTCCCCTGCTATGTGGAGTATTTTCCAGGTGCAGGATTTATTAGGCATGGATAAGGATTTACGCAGGCAGGATCCGCACGAAGAACGCATTAATGTGCCCGCCATACCGAAATATTACTGGCGGTACAGGATGCATATTACCCTGGAGCAACTGATTGATGCCAGTGAGTTTAATACGATGCTGCAAGGTAATATAACAGCAAGCGGGCGATAAAAAAAGCAAAACCCCGGCAAATTTATACCGGGGTTTTTTATGTGCTTTTGGGGGGAATGGTTTTCGCTTATACAAAATGATAAAACAAAAAGCACCAAGTTTGACTGTAGCGCCGCCGTTCCTGATTGCTCAATTAGGCGTTTTACGTCCCCCCCGATGCTTTTGTTCTTTTGAAATCTACATACATCCCAGGACTCATTTGCATTCATCCGGTTGATTTATATTTCTTTCAATTGTGATATGAAGATACTAAAGCATGTTGCCGGTTTCCAAATTTTTTAATGTGTTGTTACGCACCTGTTTCACACCGCAAAGGCAGGAAAATAAAAGGTTATACACCGGTAAATGCAGGTTCCACAGCATCTTGTAAACAAAAGCACGTACATTATCTCCAATTTTAAAAAGTCAGCTATTTTGTGGACATAAAAAAAGCCAGCATTAAAATATACTGGCTAATTAAGACTCAAAAAAACCAGCTATTAGTGAACCAACTCAATGTCTTTTAAAATACTGTATTTCGCGCTCGTGCTTTTTAGCGGCATCCAGGCTGCCAAATGTGCCAAGATTTTTTCGCTTGCCTGTTTTGGCATCAGTTTTTTTTGAATAAAGGCGGTATTCGCCTGATTTTAATTTGCGTATCATAACAACCTCCTTTTAATGCTTATTACTTCAAAACTTTATTAACATCAAAACTTTTACAATAGTTATACCAAACCCTTGTTTAATATTGCTGTTGTATTATTTTATGCAACAGTCAGTTATTATTATCGGCGCGGGGGCAGCAGGCCTTATAGCTGCAAGAATACTATCAGCCAAAAATGCTAAAGTAACACTTATAGAAGCGGGCAACAGGCCGGGAGGACGTATGCATACGGTTGAAGAGGGTTTTTCAGCAGATGTGGAAGCCGGTGCAGAATTTATACACGGCAATGTGCCGGAAACTATAAACCTGCTAACCGAAGCCGGTATAAGGTATACACGTACAGCAGGCAAAACGTACCGGGTGCGTAACGGCAAACAGGTGAATAACTATGAACAGGCAGAAGGGTGGGATGAAATGATGGAAAAAATGCACAGCCTTACAAAAGATATTACCCTGTTCAGGTTTTTACAAAAGTATTTTGCCAGTGACAAATATGCCGCACTGCGTGCGCAGGTACGCGGTTTCGCAGAAGGGTATGACGTTGCCGACCTTACGATGGTAAGCGTATTTGCCCTGAGAGATGAATGGGAACATGAAGGCCCGCAATACCGGGTAAATGGCGGGTACGGCAGGCTGGTAAACTATCTTATTGACACATGCAACAGTAATGGCTGCTCAATCGTAACAGGTACAAGGGTAAGCCAAGTAGAATGGCGTGAAGGCGTAGTGGTTGCAGATACGCCAAATGGAAAATACGAGGGGGACAGACTAATCGTTACGGTACCCATTGTAATGCTGCAGCAACCGTATGGTATTGGGGGCATAACTTTTAATCCTGCATTGGCGGAATATACAAAAGCTGCCGGCAATATTGGGTATGGCGATGTGGTAAAAGTAGTTATTGAATTTAAAACACGCTTTTGGGAGAAGTACTTAAAAAAGGCCGGCTTTATTTTAAGTGATGAATGGATGCCTGTTTGGTGGACACAACTACCCGGTAACGGTTGTACATTAACCGGCTGGTTGGGTGGGCCAAAGGCTACGATGTTAAAAACAGTGGCAGATGAAGAAATACTACAGAAGTCACTGTTATCGTTATGCGGCATTTTTGGTGTAAGCATTGAAGCATTACAGCAGGAATTGACCACGGGCAAAGTATTTAATTGGGCTTCTAACCCTTTTAGCGGCGGCGCATACAGCTATGCAACGCCGGGTACGCAAAAAGCCCTTAAAATTTTAATGACGCCTGTAAAAAATACTTTGTTTTTTGCTGGTGAGGCAATTTACGAAGGGAAGCATCCCGGTACTGTAGAGGCAGCTTTTGTAAGCGGTAAGCAGGCTGCCGAAAAAATACTTGCATTGTGAATTGCAGTAACATTTGGTAAGCTTGCTTTATACGCCTTATCATCCCCTGTAAAAAAATATAGCCTTAAGAAAAACAATACCTTACTTTTTTATGTTCTATATAACTACTTTTAAATTATTGCAGATTTTATATAAGTAAACGGCAAATTGTTAACAACTTATTAATGAATTAAAGCTTTTTTTAAACGTATTTAAAAAAGATGGTTGTTATTTTTGCAATACCTGGATGATACCAAACCTGGTATTATTTTTTCGTAGTAAACCACCGCTGCTTTTTTGTGAACTTAAGAAACGTGTAGACGCATGATAAAAAAAGCATTGAAAATTGTATCGGTTTCGGCAATAGCAATATTGCTTGGGCTGCAGTTATCTTTTATTCCAACAAAAGCAAATTATGAAACGGCAAAGGCCAAAACGCTTGTGGCCGATATTGACCCGCTTGACAGGTATGCATCTGTTTACGACAGCCTGCATCTTAATGTACCCAACCTGTCGCGCCAGGCGTTCAACGACGCTATTGCAGGGTATAATTACCTGCTTGCCCAGGGTAAAATAAAAAATACCGGCGTATTGTCAATTATTGATTTCTCTTTACCATCCTCTGCCAAAAGATTATTTGTGATTGATTTGAACAAAGTCGTGTTGTTGTTCAACACCTATGTTTCACATGGCAGAAACTCGGGTAAACTTATGGCAGAAGAATTTTCCAATGCTTTTAACAGTTTTAAAAGCAGTCTTGGGTTTTATGTTACATCCGGTACTTATAAAGGTAAGCATGGCTATTCATTAAGGCTGGAAGGAGAGGAAGAAGGTATAAACGACAATGCCTTAAACCGCGGCATTGTAATGCACAGTGCTAACTACGTAACTGAAAGTTTTATTAAGCGGCAGGGATACATCGGCAGGAGTGAAGGGTGCCCTGCTGTACCACCAAATATGTATAAGCGTATTATTAACGCTATAAAGGACGGCAGTTGCCTTTTTATGTACAGCCAGGACAAATATTATATTTCTCATTCTCCCATTTTGAATGGCGGGCCGGCATAATTGTCTGATTATTACCAGTTGAAGTAACTCAAGAGCATCATATAAAACCAATGCTTATAGTTGTTATTTTGCTAGTTTCCAATAAGCGCTGTTGCCGGGCTTTCTTTCGTCTGTAGCAAGCATTACCAGGGTATCATTGTTGGCGAGGTTACCAAATATTTCAATACCCCTGTCGGTTGAAAGGCCCTGCCTTATGTCAACCCACTCGGCTTTACCTTTATATACTTTAATAACAAATTTTCTTTCCTGCGTAGTAGCAATTGCAGTCGGTGGAACGATAAATGAATTTCCAGTTCTCTGGAGGTTTAACTTTACATAAGCAAATTCCCCTGCTTTTAACTGTCCACTGTTATTTTTATACCGGTATTCCCAAATCTCTGTACGGGTAGTGGCGTCAATACTATTGCTTTTACGTGTTAATACTGCCGTAAACAATTTCTCCGGGTATGCATCTACCCTAAAAGCTGTTTCTTTATGCAGGTCACCCGCAGCAATGTATAATTCCGGTACAGCTACTCTTAAACGCAGCGTTTGTATGTTTTGCAGCGTCAACAGCGTTTGGTTGTTACCAACTATTGCACCCCGGTCAACATTTCTTGCCGTCACCACCCCATCAAACGGGGCTTTTATAACAAGGTAACCAGCCACTTCCTTATACGATTGTGCCAACCTGCGTGATGCTTCGTAAGAAGCGCTGTCAGCAAGGTATTGGTTGCGGCTTCGTTCCAAATCAACCGGTGCTACTATACCTGCAGATGACGCACGTGCAGCTTTATTCATCCTGGAGTATGCATCGGCGCTGCTCATATATTTTGCCTTGGCTGCCTGTAGTGAAGCCTCGTATTCTTCGTATTTTGTTTGCAGTTCGGGTGCTTCAATAACAGCAAGGGTTTCTCCTTGGTGCACTTTGTCGCCAATGTCAACTTTCACTTCTTTTATATAACCCTGTACCCTTGCGGCAATATTTGCCTGCTCAAGCGGAAGCAGTTCGGCAGGTAATTCAATTATTTTACTAACGGCTGTATCATGCAGTATAAATACCGGTACAGTGTCAACAGCGTTTGCTGTGGTTATGGCAACCTGGGTTTCATGCCCGCCGCAGGAAGTTATAATAATTAAAAGGGCAATCCATCCTGAGCGCTTCATGGGAAAATGTTTTTAGTGGTGATAAATCTTTTAAGCTTTGTCAAAACTGTAATTACGGCTATTTATATCGTCAGGGTCAAGTGATGCCGAGATATATTCGCGTGAGCCTGCCATATATTGGTATACCTGTGGCAGAAAAAAAAGCACACTTGCCACGGAAAACAAGAGTCCGCCAATAACAGCAATACCAAGCGGCGCTGTTTGCGACCCTCCTTCACCCAGGCCGGCTGCAATAGGTATCATACCTGCAATCATTGCTATGGTGGTCATAACTATAGGCCTGAAACGATTTTCAGCAGCCTTAATAAATGCATCTCGTTTCCCGCCTGCAGTGCGTTCTGTCTCCGCTGCGGTAATATACAGTACTGCATTGGCAATGGCCACACCAACAGCCATTATACCGCCCATATAAGATTGTATGTTGATTGTTTGCCCGGTTAACAATAAAAGCAATAACGAACCCGCAACAACTGCCGGAACAATAGAGAGTGTAACAAATGCAATACGGAAAGAACGAAAAAATACTGCCATCAACAAGAAAATAACAACGGCGGCCACCAACACCCCCAGTTGCAGGCTGGTAAACGTATCATGCAACAATTGAGGCTGGCCACGGAGCAGTATTTTTGATCCCCGCGGCAGGATGGTGTTATTTACGATGCTGTTTATTTTTTTATAAGCATGGCCTGCGTCTACACCTTCAATATTTGCCGTAATGGTTACATAGCGTTGCTGGTTAAGCCTGTCGTACTCGCCCGGCATGCTTATTTTTTTCCAGCTTGCCACTTCACCAAGCTGGTGCAGTACCCCGTTGCCGGCAGCTACCGGCACCATTTCCAGTTGTTCTGTGCTATTCATGCGGTATTCAGGGTATTGCACCTGCACTATGTACGCAGTGCCGGTTGTTTTGTCAAGCCAATAAGAAGGGGAAGTAAACCGGCTGGAGGATGTAGCCGTGACCGTTGACTTTGTTATTTGATCCTCGGTAATATTGAGTTGACCGGCCTTTACCCTGTCCACATCCAATCTTATGGCCGGGTAGCCAAGTGGTGTAGCTATTTGCACATCTTTTAAAAAGGGTAATTGCCTTAGCTGTGCTGCTAATTGCGTGGCGATGCGTCCACCTGCGTCAAGGTCTCTGTTTACAACAGCTATTTCAACGGGATTGTTGAACCCAAGGTTCAATACCTGTCCTGCAATGTCCCCTTGTTCAAAGGAGATAGAGGCTTCCGGTATAGCTTTTTTCACAGCTTCCCTTAATTGGGTCCTAAAAGAGTCCTGGTTAATGGCCCCGGGCTTTAGATTTATTTTTGTAACAGATTCCTGGGGACCGCTGGTCCATAAATGAATGTAGTTGACGGGAAAGCTGGATGGCTGCGTACCCACAAAAGCCGAAGTAATTAACACGTTTTCCTTTCCTGCAATACTGTTTATCAAAGCCAACAATTTACGTGTAGCGTCTTCCGTGCGCTCAAGCCTTGTACCAACAGGCATACGCAGCCTTACCTGTTCCTGCCCGGTATCGGCATGGGGAAAAAGGGTTGTGCCGCTATTGTAAAAAAGCAGGGCGGCAAGCGTAATAGAAAGCAATACGAAAAAAAAAGTGATGAGGGACGGTCTTATCTTTAACCGGCTGCCCTGCTGCACATACCCTTTTCGCAACCTGTTGAAGAAGCTGTTTGCTTGCCGCTCTTTCCCGGTAAGACGGTGATGGAGCCACCAATTGGCAAGTACCGGCACAAAACTTTGCGACAGAAGAAAGGAAGGTATCATAGCAAAGCCCACAGCGAGGGACAGGGGTACAAACATTGCTTTGGGTACTCCATGCATAAAAAATGATGGCACAAATACGGCAAGCACGCTCAATAATATCAATAATTTTGAGGAAGCTATTTCACGGCTGGCATCTGCAATGGCCCGGGCTTTGCTTTTACCGGTTTCCATGTGCCGGTGAATATTCTCAATGGTTACAGTGGCTTCATCTACTAATATTCCCACGGACAGAGCGAGACCACCGAGTGTCATTATATTAATGGTTTGTCCTGCCAGGTATAGCAGCGTAGCAGAACTGAGC
>DASZUX010000553.1:0-2325 GCA_035547455.1 Chitinophagaceae bacterium | reverse complement strand
CGGCAACCCTGCCACCCCCAAACTGTTTTTCACCTATATGTATAATGCCATTTAAAAAAGTTCCGCTTGTTACTACTACAGCGCTGGAATATATTGAATGGCCCAGCCCGGTTATTACACCACAAGCCCTGTTATCTTTTATAATAATTGACCTTACCATATCCTGGTAAAAATCAACATTGCTTGTCTCTTCCAGCATTTGGCGCCATGTTGCGGCAAAAAGCATCCGGTCACTTTGCGCCCTTGGACTCCACATAGCAGGCCCTTTGCTTTTATTAAGCATCCTGAACTGGATAAGGCTCTTATCTGTTACTATACCGCTATACCCGCCCAAGGCATCTATTTCCCTTACAATTTGCCCTTTTGCAATACCACCCATAGCAGGGTTACAACTCATTTGGGCAATAGTTTGCATGTTCATGGTAACTAATAATACCTTGCTGCCCATATTTGCTGCTGCTGCTGCTGCTTCGCACCCGGCATGACCAGCACCCACTACAATAACGTCGTAATTTGGAAACATCCTCAAAAAAATTGGATGCAAAGATACGCCTAATAAAAAAGATGCATTGTTCCACGTGGAACCTTACTGTGCACAAGAAAAATCCTCTACAATAAATATACTGTCAGTATCACCATAGGCTGAAACCCCAATGCCCGTTTCAACATAATTCGGATTAAGTAAAGATTTACGGTGACCAAGCGTAGGAATTCCGTAATCAATGTATAATAAAACGAGCGACATAATTGGGTCAACATTTCCCAGTGAGACGTTTTCGCCGCCGCAGTTTTTTATGCCGACAGCCTTAATACGATCAATAAAACTACGGCCATCCGTAGAAATATGACCGGGTTTGCCCTTTTTGAGGCCAATATCGGACGCATGTGCCTGGGCCGTAAACATAAGGTTGTTGTTTAATTTTAATAAGGGAAGAGGGGGTGTTGCATATAAATCAGATTTAAGCGATTCGCTGTAGCTGCTTTGAAGATTAGGAAACGATATTATGATCGGGGCAACCACGCTATCCCAAAAACGACGGGGATTTTTCCTGCTATAGTTGGTCCAATAAAGAAAATCTTTGGCCTGGTTGGTAAGTTTGCTAACACCTGGTTGTTTGGCGTTCCAATTATATATTGCAGTATCAATAGTTAATGGTTTTGGAACCGCCCTTGCTTCTAATTGAACATCTTTCAATTGGGCAAACAATAAACAGGGAAATAATAACAAAAGCGCTGTAAATAAATGTTTCACGTGGAACGTCAGTAGTTTTTATAGAGTGATATATAATAGTCTTCCTTCTCTCTCATTATTAAAATATCTTCCTTTTTCTTATCCTTATACCCGCATAAATGTAAAACACCATGAAATAAAACACGTAACATTTCTTCTTCAAAACCAGTTTTTAACATTAAGGCATTTTCTTTAACCCGGTCAACACTTATATATACTTCTCCTTTTATACCTGGATGGTCGCCTGATAAATCAAACGTAATAATGTCAGTGTAATAATCATGTTGTAAAAAACTATGGTTAACCTGCAAAAGAGTTTCATCTGAGCAAAAAACGTAATCAAGGCGATGAAGCACCCTTTTTTCTTTCTCAAAAATTGAGGCAATAAAAGATCTTATTTTTCTTTTATGGTTTAATTGCAGCACCCTGTCATCGTAATTAAAAAATACCTTTGGCACGTTTTGATTTTAGACTTCCAAAATTCGTAACAAAAAAGAAAGGGCTGCAACTACTTTTACAAATATTAGCAGGAAAATGAAGAGATTATCTGAGGTTAGCATTGGAAAAAGAGTGATAATAAGGTCCTTTGAGAAAGACGACCTTTTTATAAAATTGATGGAAATGGGTTGCGTGCCGGGAGAAATAATTAAAATTGACCAGGTGGCCCCGCTTGGAGATCCTATATCAATTTCGGTGGCTGGTTACAGCCTGAGTTTAAGGTTAAATGAAGCCGACCATATTTTTGTAGAAGAAGCAGAATAGCTGTTTTTAAATTACCACGGAACACATGAAAATAGGGCTTTACTTTGGTTCTTTTAATCCCGTTCATATTGGCCATCTTATAATAGCCTCATACATAGCAAACAATACAGAGGTTGAAAAAGTGTGGTTCGTGGTATCGCCTCAAAACCCCTTTAAAAAAACAGGAGCCTTATTAAATGAATATCACCGGCTGCACCTGGTTAAACTGGCAACAGAAGATAATAACCAGCTACAGGCAAGCGATATTGAATTTAAGCTCCCCCGCCCCTCTTATACAATAGATACCATTGCCTATTTGAAAGAAAAATACCCGCAGCACGAGTTTTTTATTA
>DASZUX010000552.1:0-3927 GCA_035547455.1 Chitinophagaceae bacterium | reverse complement strand
TAAAGTTTGTTAACAACCTTAAGCTGAGAGGCTCTTACGCGCAATTAGGTAACGACCAGGTATACTATGGCGGTACATTAAGGGAATACCAGTTCCTGTCAACTTATGGTTTTGGTTCTTATACCATAAACGACCAGGGCTTTAAAACCTTGTATGAAACAGTTGTACCCAACCCTGACTTTACTTGGGAAGTTGCACATAATACTAACATCGGTCTTGATGCGTCCTTCCTCAATAACAGCCTTACTGTTGAGTTTGACTGGTTTTATAACAAGCGTACCAATATATTATGGCAATTAAACGGGTCAACGCCTGCAAGCTCGGGCATTGCTTCATTACTACCGCCAACCAATATAGGTAAATCCGAAAATAAGGGTTATGACTTTACCGTAACATATAATGGTAACCGTAGCAAGGATTTTACATATTCTGTTACTCTTACAGGTGGGTACGCTAAAAATAAAATCCTGTACCAGGATGAACCGCCCGGTGCCCCCGACTACCAGAAAGCAACCGGTCACCCATACACAAGCGGTGGTGGCGGTACGTACCTGGCGTATCAATACGATGGAGTTTTTGCAACTCAAAAGGACATAGATGCCAATACACTTGACTATTCAGGCCTGACCCCGCAGTTAAGGCCGGGTGACATGAAGTTTAAAGATGTTAACCATGATGGTAAAATAAATGCCGATGATGCTGTAAGGCTGGATAAATCAATGGATCCTACATTTACAGGTGGTATTAACATTAACCTTGGTTATAAGAGTTTTGATTTATCAGTACTCTTCCAGGGTGCGGCCGGCGGGTTGCTCTATATTAACACAGAATCAGGTGATATTGGTAACTACCTGCAATATACTTATGACCACCAGTGGACCATAGAGCACCCAAGCAGTGTTGACCCGCGTATAGCCAACAGGAGCAACACCTACTATGATGGCGGCAACGCATGGCTTAATACTTATTACCTGTTCAATTCAAACTATATCAGGTTAAAGAACGTTGAGCTGGGTTATAACATGTCGCCCAACCTGCTCAAGAAAACTGGCATTAACGCCTTCCGCCTGTATGTAAGTGCATTAAACCTGGTAACATGGGACAAGATGCATGTATTTGACCCAGAGTCAACAAACAGTAGCGGCCAGTATTACCCGCAGGCACGAATTATTAATGTAGGTGCAAAAGTTACCTTTTAAATTGATTGCTATGAAAAGAAAGATATTATATATAATAACAGGGGCTGGTATAGCGCTTGCATCGTGCAAGAAAGACTTTTTGAATACCACGCCTTTAACATCAATATCATCCGCTGTAACTTGGACTGACGGCGCATTGTCTGAAGCTTTTGTAACAGACATTTATAATGGCCTGCAGAACGGCGGCTGGTACGAACAGGAACTGGCCTCATATACTGATGAGGCGGTATTTGTACACCCCGGAAGGAATATTAATACTGTTAACGAAGGCACCTTATCGCCTTCAAATCCGGGCTGGCAAGATGGTACGTACGACTGGGCCAATATGTACAGGTATATAAGGGCTGCGAATGTGGCGCTTGAAAACCTAAGAACTGCCACATTTAATGATCCCACATTAAATGAGCGTTTGCAGGGCGAAGCACACTTTTTGCGCGGCTATTACTACCAGCAGTTGCTGCGTTACTGGGGCGGGGTACCTATTATTGACCACTCTTATGGCTTAAATGAAGATTACACTATTGCAAGAAACAGCTACGAAGATTGTGTGAATTTTATTGTAAAGGATTGTGATAGTGCTGCCATGCTGCTGGATGGCAAAAGCCTGGCAAAAGGCCGTGCTACAAAAATTGCAGCACAGGCTTTAAAAGCCCGTGTTTTGTTATATGCTGCGAGTGACCTTCATGACATACCTACGGCAAAATCAAAGTCTGCTACCATTGCAGGATTTGCCAACCCAGAGTTAATCGGTTATGTAAGCGGCGATCGTAATGCCCGCTGGCAGGCAGCCAGGGATGCTGCTAAAGCTGTACTTGACGAAGCGTCTGGTTATAAGCTTAATTTATCTGCACCGGAAACCAAAGACAACGCCTTTAATAACTATGTGTCTGTGGCAATGGGTGGAGTAAGTAAAGCCCCTGGTGTAGATGCTGCTGCTTCTGGTGAACTATTGTTTGAGCGTGACTTTTCTGCAGACCTTTATACAGGTGGTCCTGGCACCGACGGCACTTCAGTAGGCCTGGACAATGGGCCCAACGGCTACCATAACTGGGCAGGCAATGTACCCATACAGCAACTGGTAGATGACTACGAAATGATGGATGGTTCTAAATTTGACTGGTCAAATTCAACAGAAGCTTCGGCGCCCTACAAAAACAGGGATCCGAGATTTTATGCAACAATCCTGTATGATGGCGCTGACTGGAAGCCGCGTGACAAAATCTCCGGCAACGTAGATCCTGCCAACCAGATACAAACCGGCTCTTATGAGTCAGCCCCCGGTGTGTTATTCCCCGGTCTTGATACAAGACAAAGTGCTATCGAAAACTGGAATGCTTCATGGTCTGGTTATTATATGAGGAAATTTATTGACCCGGATCCTAACCTGGTTGATAACAACACACGGCAGTTTATTCCTTTCCCTTTTATAAGGTACACAGAGGTGGTATTAAATTATGTAGAAGCTTGTATTGAACTTAACCAGGATGCTGAAGCTAAAACATGGCTTAACAAAATAAGGTTCAGGGCTGGTATGCCTGCTATTACATCAACCGGCGATGCCCTGAGGCAGGATTACAGGAACGAACGAAGGGTTGAAATGGCCTTTGAAGAACAACGCTACCATGACGCCCGCAGGTGGATGATAGCGCCGGGTACGCTGGGCCGCAAACTTGAGTTTATTAATGTTACCGGCAGGCTGAAATCAGGTGCTTCCGCGCCATCGCCTTATCATCATGATGAAAATGCCTACAATTATTCGTATGTAACATACATTGACAATTCACTGGAAAACCGTACGTGGATTGACAAAATGTATTACAGGCCTATTTCGCGCGATGAAATAAATAAAAACGATAAACTTATACAGAACCCAGGCTATTAATAACCCGGGTAAGTTTTACTTTTGAATCTATGCCGGCTAATTCGCCGGCATAGATTTCTTTCATTACCGTTATTTTAATTTATCCTTTTGCGTAAATATCTTCTAATATACATTGTAATTTTTACAGCAGTCTTTTTCTATTGCTCATGTAATACAAATAATGGCACTGCCATTAAAGAAGGGGATGGATTATTTAAATTATTATCACCCGAACAAACCCATATTGACTTTAATGATTCTCTTACCGAAGGGTTAAATACCAACGTATTACTTTATGAATACTTTTACAATGGCGGCGGTGTTGCCGTTGGCGATTTGAATAACGATGGGCTGCAGGACATTTATTTTTCCGGTAACATGGCCGATAACAAACTGTACCTTAATAAAGGTAATATGCAGTTTGATAATATTACAGCACAGGCAGAAGTTGCCGGCAGGCCCGGTCCATGGAAAACAGGCGTAACAATGGCCGATATAAACGGCGATGGCAGGCTTGATATTTATGTTTGCCATTCCGGTATGCTCAGGGCGGCTAAACGGGCTAATGAGCTTTTTATAAATATAGGCAACGATACAAAGGGAGTCCCACATTTTAATGAAGAGGCAGAACAATACGGGCTGGCAGATACCGGATACAGTACGCAAGCTTATTTTTTTGATTATGACCGGGATGGAGATCTTGACATGCTGCTGCTGCATCATAACCCGCACAACCTGCCTGTACAGGACCAGGCGGCTACAGCACAATTGTTTAACCAGCCAAACCCTGAAATTGGTGTGAGGCTGTACAAAAATGAAAAAAACCACTTTAACGATATAACATCCACATCTGGTATTAACAGCTCC
>DASZUX010000551.1:0-3035 GCA_035547455.1 Chitinophagaceae bacterium | reverse complement strand
TTTCAGAAACCAGCAAGTGAATGTTACCATTAGTATACGATTGTAATATACTCCATCTACCTAAAATTGAAAATGTATCAGGCAGCATTACCCCCATTGAGGGCAATAAGGAAATACCCTTTGCTATAAAACGTATTTATTACCTGTACGATGTACCTGGAGGAGCCAACCGTGGCGGGCATGCCCATAAAAAACTGCACCAGCTAATTGTTGCAGCCAGCGGAAGCTTTGATATTTTATTGGATGATGGCATAATAAAAAAAACAATACAGCTAAACAGGCCTTATTATGGTTTGTATCTGCCGGCAGGAATATGGCGTGATATTTTTAACTTTTCATCAGGCGCAATTTGCCTGGTACTTGCATCTGACTATTACGATGCAGCGGAATACATAAGAGACTACAATGACTTTTTACATTTTCGCAAACCTGTTATATGAAATTTAATAACCGCAATGTAAGTATCAGCCCCAAAGCTGTTATAGGCAGCAACGTACGCATAGGCGATAATACAGTTATTTATGACAATGTAACAATTGCTGATAATACTATTATAGCCAATGATTGCATAATTGGTGAGCCGCTAAATGCTTATTATAGCGACGAGGCATACGAAAATCCTGCCACATACATTGGTCCCGGCACACTAATAAGAAGCCACTGCATAATTTATGCAGGCAATAATTTTAAAGCTGCTTTTTCAACAGGGCACCGGGTAACTATACGTGAAAATTGCGTTTTTGGTACAAACTGCCGTGTTGGCACGCTTTGCGATATACAAGGTTATGTAAGGTTTGGTGATTATTGCTGGTTGCACAGTAATGTGCACATCGGGCAGCAGTCAACTATTGGTAATTATGTATTTATTTATCCTTACGTCGTATTTACTAACGATCCGCATCCGCCTTCAAATATTTGCGTTGGCCCAACCGTAGGCGATTATTCACAAATCGCTGTGTTTAGCGTTCTGTTACCCGGTGTTAAAATCGGCCGTCATGTATTGGCTGGGGCAGGCTCAATAATAAGCAGGGATGTGGCAGATTATCAGTTGGTAACCGGCAATCCTGCAAAACCTGTGAAAGATGTAAGAGAATTAAAGAGCAGGCAAACAGGTCTTTCACATTATCCATGGCCGTATAACTTTGACCGCGGTATGCCATGGCAGGATATAAATTATGATGACTGGCTTAAAAAGGCTGCAGAAGAAAAAAGTGAATAATTTTTATACCCCAGTTTAATCCAACTTTGAAAACATCCTCCGCAGGCGCCTGGTTATCATTATTACGAATAAACCAATACACAAAAAACTTCTTTGTATTGGCACCCTTGTTTTTCTCATTTAAGTTTCGCAATATACACCTCCTTTCTATTTCACTGGGAGGCTTCGCAATATTTTCTGCAGTTGCAAGTTGTGTATATATATTAAATGATATTACGGATATAAAGGAAGATGCGCAACATCCCGTTAAATGTTTAAGGCCATTACCATCAAAAAAAATATCCCTGCACGCAGCAATTACCGCGGCATTAGTATTATTGGCTGTAAGTTTTATTATTGCTTTCCTGTTTAACATAAGGTTTGCCGTATTGTTATCATCTTACTTTGTTATCAATATATTTTATTCGATACATCTAAAAAAAATCGCAATTCTTGATATAATAATAATTGCTGTTGGCTTTGTATTAAGGGTATACGCCGGCGGTGCCCTAATAAACGTTACCCCAACTATGTGGTTAACATTAATGACCTTCCTGCTATCGCTAATATTGGCGCTTGGCAAACGGAGAGATGATGTTATGCTAAAGGAAGATGGAGTTAAAACGCGCTCATCCATACATGGCTATAATATTGAGTTGCTTAACTACTCTATTGTAACAATGGCAGCTGTAACCCTGGTCTGCTATATACAATACACAATTAGTCCTGAAATTATATTGCATTTCCACAACCCCTACCTTTATTGCAACATAATATTTGTAATCGCCGGTTTTTTAAGATATTTCCAGGTAATTTTTGTTTTAGGCGGCACTGCTAATCCTTCAAAAATAGTCCTGAAAGATATTTTTCTCCAGGTTGACCTTGTTCTTTGGCTTGCCAGCTTTATTTTATTCATAAAATAGTAACTCTTGCAGGCAGATATTTCATGACACTTGCATTGTTTGATTTTGACGGTACAATAACCAAAACAGACTCTCTTTTGCATTTTACCAGGTTTGCAGTTGGCAATAAACGTTACAACCTCGGTATCACCTGGCTGTCACCTGTGCTTTTATTAAATAAATTGGGTATTCTGCCATCCCAGTTAACAAAAAATATATTTCTGTGTTATTTTTTTAAAAATATGCCGGTTGTAAACTTTGAATTGCTTTGCAGGCAATATGCCTCGGTTATTATCAGCACTATTATACACAACTCTGCAATAGAAAAAATAAAGTGGCATAAACAACTTGGGCACAGGGTAATTGTTGTTTCTGCATCACCTGAAGCTTATGTAGATAAATGGTGTAAACTAATGGGTATTGAATGTATAGCAACCAGGCTGCAAAAAAAGGATGGGCTTATTACAGGTAAAATAGAGGGAGCAAATTGCAACGGAGCAGAAAAAGCTAGCCGGTTAAAAAGATTTTTACATATTGATGACTACATTAAAATAATTGGTTATGGCAATTCTGCCGGGGATAAGCAAATGCTAGCCTTATGCACTGAAACCTTTTTTAAACCGTTCGGTTAAGTATATGCAGAGCAAGTTTTTTTCAGACAAAAAAATAAGCCTGGCACTCTTGAGTGTCTTTATCTTATTTGCTTTTTACTGTGCAATAAAGGCAACAAAAAGCCTTTTTTTACCGGTAGAGCAGGATGATTACAGGGATATGTCAATAGCAGAAAATATGTTGCATGGCCTATATCTCCAGGACTCCACTTACCAGCATGAAATGTTGTGGTATAATCCGTTTCTGCCGGCACTTGATGCCTTCCTTGCCCGCATTACAGGCTTGCCGTTAAATATGATAGTTACACATGCCGGCAAATTTTT
>DASZUX010000550.1:0-9558 GCA_035547455.1 Chitinophagaceae bacterium | reverse complement strand
TTATAACTTTTGCGGTGCAACCCCGGATGCGTAACCGCGCCGGGTTGCACCTTTTTTACTCTTCCACGTACACCCGTTTGACACGCTGGCTTATGCCTGTTAGTATTTCGTAAGGTATTGTGCCGCACCATGCAGCAACTTGCTGAACAGGTATATGCGGCCCCAAAACTTCTATTTCAACGTCTTCTTCTATGCCCGGTACATTTGTTACATCCACCATTGTCATGTCCATTGCCACAGTGCCAATTACAGGGGCAGTTACGCCGTTAACATACACACTGCCAATGCCGTTGCTCAAACGGCGGTCAAATCCATCGGCATATCCAATTCTTATGGTAGCAATAAGGGTATCCTGCAATATTCTCCCTTTGCGGTTATAACCAACGGTATCACCAGCTTTTACCTGCCTTAGCTGGGCAATGGTAGTTTTAAGCGTAGCAACGGTTTGCAGTTGTAACTGGTGTTCCACGGCTGGATCAACCCCATATAAACCTATACCCAGGCGCACCATATCCAACTGCAAAGCTGGGTTACGGAATATAGCGGCTGAATTGGATATATGCCTGATAAAAGGATAACCTATTGCTTTTTGAATATCGGCGCAGCACTGTAGTAAAATGTGCGCCTGCTGCTGTGTAAACGCATCTTCATTTTTATCCTCGCTCGATGCCAGGTGACTGAAAACCGATTTTACCACTAACTGCTGGTTGCCGGCAAGCAAGGTTGTTAAGGCCGGTATATCATGTGCTTCAAATCCAAGGCGGTGCATACCCGTGTCAATCTTAATATGCACAGGGTATTGCTGCATACCATGCTTTTTAAGAAAAGAGGTAAAAGCATTTAAAATGCTGAAGGAAAATAACTCGGGCTCCAGATCATACTGCACCAGTGCTTCAAAAGCAGCGGCATCAATATTCATTACCATAATGGGCAGGCTTATTCCCGCCTTACGCAGTTCAATGCCCTCATCCGCATACGCTACAGCAAGATAATCCACTTTGTGAAACTGTAAAAGATTCGCAACCTCAGCGCCGCCGCTGCCATAGCCAAATGCTTTTACCATGGCCATCAGCTTAACACCTGCTGCCAACTGCTGGCGGTACTGCCCTAGGTTATGCGCCATGGCAGACAGGTTTATCTCCATAACGGTTTGGTGCACCTTTCTTTCAAGCAGGGCTGCTATTGTTTCAAAGCCAAATGCCCTTGCGCCTTTTAGTAATATTGCTTCGTTCCTGAAATGGCTGTTAGAAAATTGCAGTACAAATGACGCTGTACCGGAATAATGCTGTGTAACAGGCACTGCATTTTTAATAATGTCGCTGTAAGCCTCCCACTGGCGGCCAATGGCAACAACACGCGTTACGTGTTTTGCCTGCAGCATATCTGCAACCTGCCTGTAAGCGGCTTCTTCCGTATTACCGGGGATATCAGAGATGATAACGGTTTTTTGTGCAAACTGGTGCTGCTGCAATAAAAAATCAAGCGCTACGGAAAAAGAAGTTATATCAAAGCTATAGCTATCGTTTATAACTGCGCAATTGTTAATGGCCTGTACCAATTGCAGGCGCATATCCACTGGTTGCAGTTGCTGCATACGCATTGCCACCTGTAGCAAGTCAATTTTCATCGCTATACATACACACATACAGGTAATGGCATTTTCAATGGAGGCATTATCAGTAAAAGGTATGCTAAACTCCGCTACCTTATTATTGCAATGTATGGCTATGCGCGTATTGCCATCCAGTTTTGTAATATCCTGTACTACAAAGTAATTACCCGTTGAGTAGCCCCACGTTAAAATATCCAGGTCGCCACCCAAAAACTTAACAAATGCCTGCTGGGCGTAAAAATCTGCTTCACGCCCGATAACGGTTTTGCAATGTTTAAACAGCAACAGCTTTTCGTAAAATTTCTGTGCATAGTTTATAAAGTTTTCGCCGTGTGCCTCACCAATATTGGTAAGCACACCTATGGTGGGTTTTATTACAGCCTCCAGCTTTTCCATTTCGCCCGGCTCTGAAATACCGGCTTCAAAAATTGCCAGTGTATTTTCAGCACTCATTTCCCATACACTAAGCGGCACACCTGTTTGAGAGTTATAGCTGCGCGGGCTGCGAACGATATTATACATGGGGGATAAAAGCTGGTACAGCCATTCCTTTACTACTGTTTTGCCGTTGCTGCCGGTAATGCCAATAACCGGGTAAGCGAAATGCGCGCGATGCCACGCCGCCAGTTGCTGCAAAGCATCTAATGTATCACCTGTAAAAATAAAATTGGCACCGGGCAACGCTGAGCTATCAAATGTTTTTTCAACAACAAAATTCCTTACCCCTCGTTCATACACTTCATTTACAAAACTGTGCCCGTTACGTCTTTTAGTATGTATGGCGAAGAATAATGAAGATGCAGGAAAAACAATGCGCCTGCTGTCAGTAATAATATGCTCAATTATTGCAGCCGGTGCAGGTATTGCCGCCTGCGCCTGTAATGCCGCTGCTATTTGCTGTACAGGGTAATGCACTACTTAACGCGTTTATTCATTTATTATTCTTATTCCGCCTGTTTACCATGGCTGAAAAAGCTATAGAGCCGCTCAAACACAGCAGTATTACACCCAGCGAAATAAACGATTGCTGCTCGCTGTTTAGCCACTGGTCAATCCAGTATTGTGCCAGCATTTTTATACCTATAAATACCAGCACTACGGCTATACCTTTTGGCAGGTATTCAAATTTACCAATTGCCCCGCGCAGTAAAAAAAATAAGGAGCGCAGGCCCAGCACTGCAAAAATATTTGATGTATATACTACAAGTTTGCTTTGGGAAATGCCTACTACCGCTGGTATGGAATCTACCGCGAACAAAATATCTATGGTGGCCAGTAAAACAACTACTACAAATAATGATGTATAAAACTTTTTACCGTTTTGACGTGTAATGTATTTGCCATCCCCATCATCGGGCGTAAGGCGCAGGTATTTTTTTAAAAAGCGGTATGCCCTGCTTTCATAAGGATTAAATTCGTCATCCCCGCCGGCAAGAAACATTTTATACCCTGTGTACACTAAAAATGCACCAAACAGGTATAATATCCACTCGGCATAATGTACAGCAGTTACACCAACAGTAATAAAAACAATCCTGAAAATAATTGCCATTAATATACCCGTAATAAGCACGCGCGGGTAATATTTTTCTTTTACGGCAAAAGCGTTAAAAATGAGTATAAATACAAAAATGTTATCTGTGCTAAGGCTCCACTCCATCAGGTAGGCGCTTATAAACTCCGTAGCAGGTTTCTGTCCTTCTTCCACCAGCAGAAACACACAAAAAGCAAGTGCAAGGGATACCCAGAAAATAGTTTGAACGAGCGCCTGTTTAATAGATATGATTTTATTCTTTTTGCTAAGCAGCCCAAAATCAAACACCAGTGCCAGCAGCAATACCGCCCCAAAAACAAGATATACCAATGTATCTGTTGTCATTAATAGTGATTAAGCTAATATAATATTATACAGCAAATTTCCGTTTCCTGTTCCATTGGTATATTACCCCGAACAATATTATTAACACAACAGGCAATACTATGTTTACAAATTGCCAGGCAGTTTTTTGGTCAGCAACTTTCTTAGCATCAAGCAACCTTAAAATAATATCTTTATTACGGGTCTCCATTATGCCCTGTTTGTCGGTAAGATATTCAACACAATTCTGTAAAAACTCTGTATTTGCAAACTGGTATTCGTATTGGGTGCCCATAGTATAAAAATTTACCCCCATGGGCAAAGGGCCTTGTTTGGGTGAAAAATCATTTAATATTAAGTCTCCGTCTGCTGCTACAATTATTTTGCCATCATTGCCCGAATGAGTGAGAAAAGGAACATGCATTGCAGCAAGGCTATCTGACTGGGCTTTTAATACCCTGTTTTGATATAGAGAGGTAAAGCGGCCTTCCAGCAACGTTGCAACTGGAATGTTTTTTCTTTTAAACAAAACATCTTCAGGCGTATTGCGATTTTCTGAAAGACTTATTAACGCCGGCGTTGCAATAGTTCTTGAATTATCACTGGAACTTAGTAACACAGTTTTTGTTATCCCCGGCGCTTTAACTGTATCAATTGAGTTTACAAACCTTCCCTCCACCAACCCGAGGTTCTTATTAATCGGATGATTATTTTGAGATTCAAACAAGGGAAAATAATTCCAGTGCAAAAACTCGTATTGCGGGTTTGCTGCACTTCCCCCTACTACCTGCGGCAAAAAGTCACATTGCAAATCCATTACAAGGTCTGAATTTATTCGAACACCGTAATGAAATAATAAATCTGTAAGATTAAGCCCTCTGTCGTAAGCTACTACCTGCGCTTTGTATCGCAGGCTGTCCTGCTCAGCATGCAGGTTGTCAATAAAACATAAAAGCCTGCCGCCACGCATCACATATTGATCAATCTTCAGTTTTTCATCCTCTGTAAATGCCTGTGCCGGTTTTGTAATAATTAATACTTTAAACGTATCCGGTATAAAAGGCTGCCGTTGTATATCCAGCGTATGCAACTCATAATCCCTGTCTAATGTTTGTACCAGCGAAAAAGTTTCAGGCCCAGTAGGTTCTCCATTACCAACGCCATACGCAATAAGTGGCTTTTTGTTATTTATAAAAGCGTCTATAGCCTTTACAAACTGGTATTCAAGCAAAGCCTCGGCGCTGTTTATTTCGTTATAAGAAATAATTCTTTGATTTCCTGAATACAAGTTAACCACCGCCAAACCGCCCTCATATTTTACCAGTGCCACCGGGTACAAAACTTTATTTGCCTGGCCCTGCTTTACCTGCACTGTAAGATTGATTGGGTTTATGCCTAAGCCGCTTAATGTGTCTGCATAAGTTTGTGAGGATGTGTCATTAAATTTATCATCGGCCGACACAAACCGGTAAACTATTTTAGAACTATTATTTTCCTTAAGCAATTGCAAAAAGTCGCCCGTACTGTTTGCAAGTTTTTGAAAGCCTGCCGGCAAATCTCCTTTCAGTAATACATCTATTTCTAGTTTTTTATCCAATGCATGCAGCATTTGTTTGGTAGTACTGCTTATTGTATAACGCTTTTCTTTTGTTAAATCAAACCGCAAATGAATTACAAATGCAAAATAATTAATGCATAAAAATGCAGCGAGCGCTAATATCCACTTATACTTCCAAAGCATATTTCCTTTAGCTGCAACAGCAGTTGCTATTTATTTTTTGGGCCATGCAGCCCACTGTTAGTAAAAAAAAGAAACAAGCAGATAATACTAAAAAAATATAGTATGTCTCTTATATCAATCAAACCCCTGCTAATACTCCTGTAGTGAAAGTCTATCCCAATCATTTCAATATAATAATCTGCGCCGCCCCTTAAAACGGGCAGGTTGCCTACAGCAGTAAACCCATAGTATAACAGGGCACAAATAATAATACTTAAAATTAACGCTACCACCGGGTTGTCCGTAAGCGCACTTGACCAAATACCAATGGCAGTAAATACAGCAGCAAGAAAAACAAGACCTATATAGGAGCCAATTGTAGCCCCAGCATCTAAACCCTCACCGGATAAGCTTTGAATACATACTACGTAAACAATAGTAGGAAGTAGTGCTATTACGGCAATAAGCAAGCTGCCAAAGTATTTACCTGCTACTACATCAAACCGTTTAACAGGCAGTGTCAGCAAAATCTCATAGGTGCCCGTTTTAAACTCATCTGAAAAACTGCGCATTGTTATTGCAGGGATTAACAGTAATAATATCCAGGGTGCTAACTGGAAAAACAAGTCAAGAGTTGCATAGCCAAAATCGAATATATTATTTTGAAATACAAAAAGCGCGAGCCCATTTACTGCCAAAAAGACAACAATGGCAATATAACCCGTAAGGCTGCTAAAAAATTGCCGCCATTCTTTTTTGCAAATCATCCACATGAGTTCAAAACTAATGTTTACTTGCTTTTAACGCTAACGGAAGCAATAAATTATGAAACAATTTTAAAATAAGGGGGCAAAAATGGTTATGGAATATCGCAATGGCTGCATCTAACTGTAAACAATTACCATGAAATGTAAACCGGTAGTTATTGCGGTGCTGTTACTTAGTGTTAGTTCTGCAGCAATGGCGCAGCAGGATACTCAAAAGAAAATATCGCCACCTCCGCCGCCGCGGGTTATGGAAAAGCCTTTACCTCCACCGCCTCCGCCAGCGCCACCCAAAATAACATTTGACAAACAACCACCACCTCCGCCTCCCAAACAAGTACTTAAAAAAGGAGATAAAGTACTGCCGCCACCACCTCCTCCACCACCACCCGCTCCGCCGGTTAAACAGCAGCGGGCGTAAGGCCATAACGGTTGTATTTAGCAGCGTGGCTACCCTGCTGTTACAATGCCCTGCCTTATATGCGTAACCGCCTTAACTACCCGGCCTATGGTAAAATCAATCTCCTCACCTGTGGTAAAACGGCCGAGCCCGAAACGTATGGCGCCATACGCAAACTCATCAGGCACTCCAAGGGCTTTAAGCACATAGCTGGGTTCAATAGAAGCAGAGGTACAAGCCGATCCTGATGAAACGGCTATATCTTTAACAAGGGCCGTCATAAGTGTTTGTGCTTCTGTACCGGCAAACGACATATTAACAATATTGGGTAACCGGTTTATCCTGTCGCCATTAACAAAAGTGCCCTCAACCTGCAATAAGGCGTTTTGCAGTTTATCACGCAGTAATCTTATACGGGTAGCCTCACCTTCCATTTCTAACCTGCATAATTCACAAGCTTTACCCAGGCCTGCAATAGCAGGCACATTTAACGTACCACTGCGCATACCGCGCTCGTGACCACCGCCATTCATTTGTTCAGCCAGGCGCACTCGCGGGTTTTTACGCCGTACAAACAATACACCAATACCTTTGGGTCCATACATTTTATGTGCACTTAACGCCAGCAGGTCAGTACCATCCTCTAATACGTTTACAGGTATTTTGCCTGCTGCCTGGGCGGCATCGCTAAAAAAAATAATGTTATACTTTTTGGCAATAGCAGCTATTTGTCTTACGGGCTGTATTACACCGGTTTCATTATTGGCGTACATTATAGCTATTAGTACAGTAGCGGGTTTAATGGCTGCCTCCAGTTGCTGCACATCAATCATTCCTGCACTATTTACAGGCAAATACGTTACATCAGCACCAAGCTTTTCAATATGTTTGCAGGTATCTAATACTGCTTTATGCTCCGTAGCAACAGTAATAATATGGTTGCCCTTTGCTGCATAAGCTTCAAACACGCCTTTTATGGCCAGGTTATCGCTTTCTGTAGCGCCTGAAGTAAATATTATCTCGCCGGGTTCGGCTCCAATAAGTTCAGCCACCTGCTCCCTGGCTATATCAACAGCTTCGGCTGCCTGCCAGCCATACGCATGTGTTTTACTTGCTGCATTACCGTAATGCGTGGTAAAATAGGGCAGCATAGCTTCAAGCACCCGCGGGTCAACCGGCGTAGTAGCATTATTATCAAGATATACCGGTAACGTACACATAGTACAAAATTAGGCTAAATGAATTTACCTTAGCTTTAAGCCCACCCCACGTTAAAACGGTGCAAATAATAAAAATAGCAACAATGCAAAAAATTGAACACATAGGTATTGCGGTCAAAAACCTGCAGGCTTCAATACCGTTATTTGAAGCATTACTTAATACACCCTGTTATAAAACAGAAATTGTAGATAGCGAGAAGGTTATCACCGCGTTTTTTAAGCAGGGAGATACTAAAATTGAATTGCTGGAAAGTATGGCCGATAATGGTGTTATTGCCAGGTTTATTGCCACCCGGGGAGAAGGTATGCACCATGTGGCCTTTGCGGTAGATGACATTGAAGCTGAAATGAAACGTTTAAGCGAAGCCGGCTTTATGCTGTTAAACGCCACACCCAAAAAAGGGGCGGATAATAAGCTTGTATGTTTTTTACACCCTAAAAGTACCAATGGCGTACTGGTTGAATTATGCCAGGATGCAGGTTAGGAGATTCCTCTTCACTTTTCATTAAAAAAATAATGTTAAGCATATAAACCCCAGTAAGCCAAGCATATTTATTGCCGTCTAATAATCGTTATATAATAAAAAGGAGAGACAGATTATGAGACGCTTTATTACAGCATGCTTTGCTTTCTTTGCACTGTCGCTGGCCGGTTGCAGCAGCGGCATACAAATGACCAGCAGTTGGAAAGACAATAACAGCAGCGCCACACAGGTAAAGAAAATTTTGGTGGTAGGTTTATTTGGCCCACGAAGCAAGGACCTGCGGGAGCAGATGGAAAATAATATGGCTGACAATTTGAAAAAACTGGGATATAACGCAGTTACGTCGTTTAACGAGTACGGGCCAAAAGCATTTGTAAATATTTCGGAAGACCATGCCATGCGCATAATTGACAGCAGTTATGCCGGCAGGTATGATGGAGTAATAATTGTAAGTATTGTTGACAAGCAAAGTACCAAAAGCTACGTGCCCGGTTACTACAGTCCATATCCATATTATGGGTATGGCTGGGGATATTCACCATTTTATTCCCCCTTTTACGGGGCCTACGCCTATCACAGCGGGTACTATAAAACCACCAACAATTATTCCTTTGAAACTAATTTTTACGATGTTAACAACAAAAAACTGCTGTACTCAGGGCAATCGAATGTTGCAAACCCCTCTAACCCGGCAAATCTTTCAATAGATTATTCAAGAATTGTGTTGAAAGATATGCGTAAAAAGAATGTATTAAGCTAACTATACTATTTTGTTTGTTAAGTGAGGTTGGATTGTATGCCCTGCTGTTTAGCGGGGCATTTTTCTGCAGCAACAGCTGCGAGACAGGGGGAAGAAGAATTACTACAAATAAAAAACCCCGCATTACTGCAGGGCTTTAAAATAAATATGGCAGCTACCTACTCTCCCGCTAACGCAGTACCATCGGCCATGTGAGGCTTAACTTCTCTGTTCGGAATGGGAAGAGGTGAACACTCACGGAATAACCACCATAAACTCTTAAAATTCCAATTCTATTATCAAAGCCAAAAAAGGATTTGAGATTTGGGATTTTTAATAAGTTGACATATTGGGAATATGTAATTACAGGAGTAAAATAAAATTAAAGCTTACGGGTAATTAGTACTACTTGGCTTTGATGTCACCATCTTTATACCTATAGCCTATCAACGTCATCGTCTCTGACGACCCTTAAAAGTAAACTCATCTTGAGGAAGGTTTCACGCTTAGATGCTTTCAGCGTTTATCCTGGCTGTACATAGCTACTCAGCATTGCACCTGGCGGCACAACTGATACACCAGCGGTACATACGACCCGGTCCTCTCGTACTAAGGTCATGTCCTCTCAATTTACTAGCGCCCACCACAGATAGGGACCGAACTGTCTTGCGACGTTCTGAACCCAGTTCACGTGCCACTTTAATCGGCGAACAGCCGAACCCTTGGGACCTTCTCCAGCCCCAGGATGTGACGAACCGAC
>DASZUX010000549.1:0-4411 GCA_035547455.1 Chitinophagaceae bacterium | reverse complement strand
GAATGAAAAATTGCATTTCCATCTGTTCAAATTCGCGCATGCGGAAAATAAACTGCCGTGCTACTATCTCGTTCCTGAAAGCCTTACCGGTTTGAGCAATACCAAAAGGTATTTTCATCCTTGCGGTTTTTTGTACATTCAAAAAGTTTACAAAAATACCCTGCGCGGTTTCCGGTCTTAGATAAATAGTATCAGCTTCATCAGATACTGAGCCTATTTGTGTAGAAAACATAAGGTTAAACTGGCGAATATCAGTCCAGTTAACAGTGCCGCTTATGCTACAAGCTATCTTATTTTCTTCAATAAGGGTTTTTAACGCTGCAAAATCTTCTTTTGCCAGCAGCTTGTCCATTTGCGCCAGTAACTCATCTGCCTGGCTGCCCTTGCCCTGCTCTCTTAATTTTTCAGCATGCCCTTCAACCAGGTGGTCAACGCGGTAGCGTTTCTTGCTGTCTTTATTATCAATCATCGGGTCGCTGAAATTATCAACGTGCCCGCTGGCTTTCCATGTAGTGGGATGCATAAAAATAGCAGCATCAATACCCACAATATTTTCGTGGAGCTGGGTCATGCTTTTCCACCAGTAATCACGTATATTCTTCTTTAATTCGCTGCCGTAGGGGCCGTAATCATACACGGCGCTTAATCCATCATAAATTTCACTGCTGGCAAATACAAAGCCATACTCTTTGGCGTGCGAGATAATCGCCTGGAACCTGTTATCCTGTATGCTCATAACGTGGCAAAGATAGCTGAAGCAGGTTTAATGTGCAAAGCAGGTTTTGGATGAAAAAATGATGTATCGCACCAGGCAATTCTTCACCAATAACCGCAAAAAAGTTGTTTTATATTTCATCGGCTGAAGGGCCATAAAAACCTGGTACCGGTATGCCGAGCATACGCAGGTACACCTGTAACTGCGCCCTGTGGTGTATTGCATGGCTTATTGCAAAAGACCTGATAACAACCATTTTAGGTAAGTTGAAATATACCTGGCCGCCTTTGCGCACCACGTACATTTTATTAAATTCATCATCACCGGCATTTGCCAATACTTCTTTTGCTCCCGCTACATGCCCGTCAAACGAAACAAGCAATTGCCCAACGGTATCAAAATCTTCGTGCGGGTATGCCGGCTTTGATAAATCAAGTTCATCCGTGGTAAGCGTGGACGTAATAAACTGGGGTAATGCGGCTAAATGCGTGCTGAGTTCGCCAAGCGACATTGATTTATCATGAGGCTTCCAGTCAAATTTATCAAACGGTATTTTTTGCAGTATTTTGCGGGTGTTGGCGTACTCATGCCCTATTTCGGCAAGTAATGCTTTGGCTATCATTTAATTATATATTGGCTTTTATTTCGGCAACAGGTTTCAGCATACAATTTATACCGCCATCATGTCTTTTTCTTTAGCAGCCAAATGTTTATCAACCAATAGTATATACCTGTCTGTTAATTCTTGTACCTGTTTCTCTGCATCTTTGGCCTCATCTTCGCTCAAACCATCCTTTTGCAGCTTTTTTATTTCTTCAATACCTTCCCTTCGTATATTTCTTATCGCGACTTTTGACTGCTCACCCTCGCCGCTGGCACGCTTGTACAGTTCCTTTCTTCTTTCCTCGGTAAGAGGGGGTAAAAACAGGCGTATTTGAATGCCATCATTTTGAGGGGTGACGCCAATATTTGCTGCCATTATGGACCTTTCAATGGCAGAGAGCATATTCTTTTCCCACGGCTGAATGCTAATTGTCCTCGCATCTAACACAGTAATGTTAGCCACCTGGTTAACGGGAGTGGGCGCGCCGTAATATTCAACAGTAAGCCCATCAAGCATGGCAGGACTTGCCTTACCCGCCCTTATTTTTGTTAATTCTGTTTCAAGGTGGCTTATTGCTTTTTGCATTGAAGACTCAGTGTAATCCAGTACAAGGTCAAGATCTTCTGACATACTCTGATTTTTATAGGGCGCAAAGCTAACAAATCCATAATATTGGCTGCACCAAACTATTCCTCTTTAACAACAGATTTTTCATTTTCATGAAAAAGGGAGAAAACCTGCACCGAATTTGCGGCACCGGCCTTTTCAGAACGGCGGGATACAACGCGAAGATATTTTTTACGTGAACCAAAATAATATACAAGAAAAAAACCCACAAAAAACATTATTGACTGCACCGCCAAAAGAGCATTAATATTAATGCCCATATAAATAAAAGATACACCTGCAAAAACCAAACTGGATCCTAAAAGTAAAAGAGTAGCCTGGGCGTGACTACAACCCTTGTTCAGGAGCAAGTGATGAATGTGATTCCTGTCAGGGGAAAATGGTGATTTTCCTTTTGCCAAACGTATGCAAAAAACCCTTAATACATCCATAAGGGGTATAATTAATATACCGAAGCCTACCAACGGGGCAGCTTTTACGGGGTAATCAGTTACCACGCTACCTGTATTAATAAACTTTAAAAACAAAATAGCGTTTACAAGCCCTATGAGCATTGATCCCGAATCGCCCATAAAAATTTTAGCCGGGTGAAAATTAAATACCAGGAAGGCAAGCAGCGCCCCTGCTAATGCAAAGCCTAATATGGCGTATGGATAATTTTGGTTGATAAGAAAAAATAGGGAGAAAATAACACTTGATACCAGCCCCAGGGAAGCAGCCAGCCCATCAATGCCGTCAATAAGGTTAAAGGCATTGATAACCAGCATAATAACAAAAAAAGATATTATATAACCAGCCAGGGGGCTAAGTTGGTAAACACCCATAAAACCCGCAAGGCTACTGATTACCAGGTGGCCTTTAACGATGATAATAGTTGCTGTAACCAGTTGCCCTACAAGCTTTTTCCATGCCCTTAAAACAAAAATATCGTCAACCACCCCTATGGTAAAAATTACAAAAAAAGCAGCAAGGTGGTATTGAAATTCAGCGTTATTACTCTTAAGATCGCTTGTAAGCAGCAGGCTTAATGCCAGGCCGGCAAATAAACCTATTCCCCCCAGTGAAGAGATAAGATAGGTGTGTGTTTTTCGTTCATCCGGCACATCGTAAATCCTGCTTTGCCTGGCCATTTTTATTATGAAGGGCATAAGGAAAAATGTAACCAGGTATGCAATAATAATCGCCGCAGCAACTTGTATCATTTTCCGGTTTTTAGGTTAACCAGCAAGCAGTTATATTAAGTACGCAGAAATTTTTTTTAATGTATTTCATTACGCATAAAATACACAACAACGCATTTATTTATAAAATATTGTACGTAAAAAATATACTGATGCAATATAGGTTTAAAAGTTAAAAACGTAGCTTTGTTAAAACAAAATTAACGCATGGAACAGCAATTAACAAAGATAGCTACACAAATAAGAAGAGATATTGTACGAATGGTACATGCAGTGCAAAGTGGGCACCCTGGAGGATCGTTGGGATGCGCTGATTTTTTTACCGCTCTTTATTTTAAAGTGATGGATCATAACCCTCATTTTTCAATGAACGGCATTAATGAAGATATATTCTTTTTATCCAATGGCCATATTTCACCTGTATTTTATGCAGCACTTGCAAGGTCGGGATATTTTGATGTAAAGGAATTAGCAACTTTTCGTAAAATAAATTCCAGGCTGCAGGGCCACCCTACCACTCATGAACATTTACCCGGCATAAGGGTTGCCAGCGGCTCACTTGGGCAAGGCATGAGCGTAGCCATCGGGGCAGCCTTAACAAAAAAATACAATAACGATACCCATATTGTGTACAGCCTGCATGGGGACGGGGAATTAAACGAAGGGCAGAACTGGGAGGCTATTATGAGTGCTCATCACCTTAAAGTTGATAACCTTATTGCCACTATTGACTGGAATGGCCAGCAAATTGACGGGCCTACCGAAAAAGTAATGGATATGGGCAACCTGCATGAAAAATTTTCTGCTTTTGGCTGGATTGTACTTGATATGAACGGCAACGATATGGACGATGTAATTGCAACATTAGCAAAAGCAAAAAGTATGACAGGCAAGGGCCAGCCGGTTTGCATTATGATGAAAACCATTATGGGCAAAGGTGTTGATTTTATGGAAGGCCACCACGAATGGCATGGCATTGCACCTAATGACGAGCAATTAGCCAAAGCATTGGCGCAATTGCCCGAAACCCTGGGAGACTATTAATTATGTTTTTGTTGGTAAATACACTACGGCGTCAAAAAAAAAATGACGCCGTTTTTTATTACTTATTGTAAACTTCTGCCGTTAACTGAACAATCAGGATTTAAGTGAAAAGCTCTGCGTTGCAGCTTTACGGCTGGGTAGCCAGGAGGCAATTATTGCAACAAGGGATACCGTAAGGGTAACAAGTAAAAAATCCTGCGCATACATTTTTACAGGATAGGCATCAATAATAAATGTACC
>DASZUX010000548.1:0-4516 GCA_035547455.1 Chitinophagaceae bacterium | reverse complement strand
AGCAGCGTTTAAACACACCGGCATTAACGGCGAATACCTGCCTTTAATACCGCCCTTTAAAATGCAAAACAGTATTTCGCAAAAAATAAGTTTTGAGAAAGGAATTCTTAATTACATACAACCCACTGTTGACTGTGAGTTTAACGGCCCGCAAAACAGGTACCTGGGATTAAATAATACAGAAACCTTTACACCCGCTTATACACTGCTAAACGCGGGCATAATAACTGAGATGCAATACAGCCGCAGCAAAGCAGCTACCCTGCAGGTGCAGGTGAATAATGTATTTAATACGGTTTACCAGTCTGCCCTCAGCCGGCTTAAATATTTTGAGTATTATACCAGCGCTTCTAACGGCAGGCCGGGTATATACGGCATGGGCATTAATGCTTCTGTAAGGTTAACTGTCCCATTTTAAGCTACCATGTAAAAGACCGGCTGGCGGAAGGATATTTTAGTTGAATTATTCCGGTAGTTCATTTTTTTCATGCCGGAGATCAGTACTGTCGCGTATTGCCGCTTCAAGTACATCAAGGTTTATATCTTTAAGCCCTTTAAACTTAATGCAGTACCCGGTTACACTCGCTTTGCCTAATTTTTTTCCATAGGTCTCGGGCAGGTATGTTTTATCTTTTATGCCGAGTATATGTACAGAAATGCCGGTTTTGTTTGCCAGCAGGCCAATTTTAAAATAGTCCCGGGTTGTACCATCAGCATATTTTATTGTTTGAAATCCATACCCTATCGTAGGGTTACTTATAATTTTACCTTCACTGTTTTTTCCGTCGTAAAACCATAGTTTACACCCAGGCAATGTTTTAAGAATGCGCAGGTGCAACGTTTGCATATCGCTGCGTTTTTGCTCAGCCTGGCTGGTAATATATGCTGCAATTTGTTCCGGTACGTTCATAAAACATTAAGGTTGATGTTTGCCTGTCCTGCTTCATCAAATGTCGTTTTATTTAGTCATATACTTATTTCTTTCTCAGGTTAGTGGTGTACCTGTTTGAAAATTTCACCAGTTGCTCCAATGCCCCGCCGGCACAGCAGCAAAGCGCCTATTAGCGGGGCAGGGTTTCTTTGGAATGCTTATTTACGATTGCCAGTTGAATTTGTCAAACAGAGACATACTAATCCGGAACCTGTCTTTCCTGGTTCATTTGAATTGCTAAATGAGAGTTTCTCCAGCAGCTTTATTGAATCCCGGTTATCTCTATGAATAAATGCTTCTATTTTTTTAACCTGAATTGTATTGAAAGCATAGTCAATAACTTTTTGTGCAGCTTCCCTCATTATTCCCTGTCCCTGAAAGTTTGTCAAAAGTTCATACCCCATCTCACATTTATTGTTGTCTTCCGAAAAGCCAAAAAGGCAAATTGTTCCAACCAAACTATTTTTACCGCTCACCGTTATTGCCCAATACAGGGAGTTATTATTATTGATGTTTTCATTAACCTTATGTATAAAATTCCTGGCATCATCTATGGTCCTGCTTATTTGCCTGTCAAGATATTTATTTATTTCACTGTCAGAACGCAAAGTGAAAATTTCCTGTTCATCAGTAATTACCAATTGCCTGAGCGTAAGTCTTTCAGTTGTCAAAATGGGCAAAGGTGTAAAGCTTGTATTTAACATTTTTTCGTACGTAGCTTAACAGGATTTCAGGCCAGCATAAACTGATTGCTGATATACCCAGGTTGCTGCCGGGCATTGCTAAATTAAGTCTAATAAGTAACAATAGCCGCTTATTCGGCGGGTTGTTTTTTGTATGCGCAGCTTTTACCTTGTGTTTTTTCCCGGTATAAGTTTTACAATAGATTATACCCATTTTTCTTATCTGGCGGGGCTTTTCAAATTCTTTCTTACCTTAACGCATTAATTGTTATTTATACATTTAATTTGCAGGCCGCGGTCATAAAAAAGCAGTTGGTATGAAAAATATTTTACTGGTAATTGTTGTGGTAATAACAGGTATGGCAAAAGCTTTTTCACAAAGCTATGTACCTGAATTAAACAACCCTAAAATAAAAGTAAAGCCAGTGGTTAATGTGCAGGCCTATGCATTTGATTTAAAAGACGTGCGCCTGCTGCCGGGCAGCCCGTTTAAAAATGCGATGGATAAAGACGCCGCTTACCTGCTGCTGCTGAAACCAGACCGCCTTTTGTACAGGTTTTATAAAAATGCAGGCTTGCCGCCGAAAGACAGCGTATATGGGGGCTGGGAGAGCGAAGGGCTTTCAGGGCATACCCTGGGGCATTATTTATCAGCCTGCAGCATGATGTATGCCTCTACCGGGGATGACCGCTTTAAACAAAGAGTTGATTATATAGTGGATGAGTTAGCCCGCTGCCAGCAGGCACGCAAAACAGGTTACGTGGGGGCTATACCCAACGAGGATACTATTTTTGGAAGAGTGGCGCGTGGTGAAATAAAAACAGGTGGCTTTGATTTAAACGGCGGATGGAGCCCATGGTACACCGTACATAAAGTGATGGCAGGTTTAGTGGATGCCTACCTGTATTGTGATAACAATAAGGCTTTACACATAGCCACCGGCATGGCAGACTGGGCAGGAAAAACAGTAAATGGGTTGTCGCCGGAGCAACTGCAAAAAATGCTGCGCTGCGAGTACGGCGGCATGAATGATGTGCTGGCGAATATTTACGCCATAACGGGGGAGAAAAAGTACCTTGATTTGTCCTACAAGTTTTATGATGATTTTGTGATGAAGCCACTGTCTGAAAAGATTGACCCTATGCCGGGCAAACACAGTAACACCAATGTGCCCAAAGCCATAGGCAGCGCAAGGCAATACGAGCTTACTGGCAATACAGGCGACGAGACCATTGCTTCTTTTTTTTGGGATGTAATGGTACATGACCATACCTACGTGATTGGCGGTAACAGCAATTATGAATACTGCGGGCCACCCAATAAGCTAAGCGATGCGCTGAGCGATAACACCTGCGAAACCTGCTGTACCTACAACATGCTTAAGCTTACAAGGCATCTTTTTTGCTGGCAGCCCGATAGTAAACTTGCAGACTATTATGAGCGTGCTTTATACAACCATATTCTTGCTTCGCAAAACCCGGCAGATGGTATGATGTGCTATTTTGTACCCCTGCGCATGGGCACCAAAAAACAGTTCAGCGACTCGTTCAATACGTTTACCTGCTGCGTGGGCAGCGGTATGGAAAACCATAGCAAATACACGGAAAGCATTTACTACCAGGGCAGGGACGGCAGCCTGTATGTAAACCTGTTTATCCCGTCTGTACTTAACTGGAAAGATAAAGGCATACAAATAATGCAGCAGACCAGCTACCCGGAAAGTGACGAGACCACGCTGACCATTCAATCCAAATCGCCCAACACATTTGCCCTGCGCGTACGCTACCCGTGGTGGGCTGCCAGCGGCGCTGAAATTAAAGTAAATGGCAAAACCGTAACCGCAACAAAAGATGCCGCGGGTTACCTTGCCGTTAACCGCACCTGGAAAAACAATGACAAGGTGCTGGTTACATTCCCGATGACGGTATATGCAGAGGCGATGCCGGACAACAGCAAACGCGTAGCATTACTGTATGGCCCGGTAGTGTTAGCCGGGCAATTAGGCGATACTATGCCAGACGCTGTATATGGCACACCTGTTTTACTTACGGATGACCATAAGGTGAGCGATTGGATAAAGCCTGTAAGCAACAAGCCCCTTGAATTTACGATGGCTAACGTGGGCAAACCTTTTGATGTAACACTGAAGCCTTTTTACGAAACGTATAATGATTATTACAGTGTTTACTGGGATTATTTTACCAATGCCGACTGGAATGCGAGAGAAGCGGACTATGAAGCAGAAAAGAAAAGACAAAAAGAGATAGAAGACAAAACCATTGATGTAATGCGCCTGGGCGAAATGCAGCCGGAGCGTGACCATAATTTAAAATCATCTGAAAACTCCTATACGGATATTGCCCTGGGGCGTATGGGCCGTGAAGCCCGGGCAGGGGGCTTTTTTAGCTTTGAAATGAAGGTTGACCCTTTACAGCCAAATGCTTTGCTATGCACTTATATTGGGGATGACAAAAACCGTAGCTGGGATGTTTTGATTGACGGCGAAAAACTTACCAGCGTAAACTGGAAAGGTGGCCAGACAGGTAAGTTTTACGACGAAGTGTACCCTATACCTGCAGCCATGCTGCAGGGCAAAACAAAAGTTACCATTAAGATTGTGCCCAACAGCGGCAGGACAGCCGGCAGGATATTCGGGTGCCGCGTAATACGGGGCAATTAACCGGGCACGAGGCATTAAAATACCATGTATTGCACATAAGTATTTACAAATTGTACCCACTAATTTTGGAGGGGGTATTTTGCTGGCAGAACGGGGCTAAACGTAAACACCAGCCATTCCCTTGGAACGCCCTGCTATTCAGTAACGCATTATTCTACTACCCACCAAATGAGCTTATGGCTTATAAAAGCCAAATAAAAAGCCTCAAAATTTTTTAATAC
>DASZUX010000547.1:0-5499 GCA_035547455.1 Chitinophagaceae bacterium | reverse complement strand
TGCCAGTCAGAAAAAAGCAGGCAATGCCGCCCAGAATTTTTCTGTTATTAACCGCATCGCGCTAAACCTCCTGCAAAATGAAAAATCACGAAAGCTTAGTATCAAAAAGAAAAGACTCGCTGCCGGATGGCAACATGATTATCTCGCCAAATTACTTTTCTCTTAATTTAGATGCGTTTGCCCTGGCAAATCAATATTTTTCCTGTATCAACAATCTCACTGATGTTAATACTTCCCTGCCTGCCGACAATAGTTCGCAGTACAGGATTGGTGGCGAATATGCCCATTTTATTTAAGATAGGGCTGATAGCTTCCGTGCGGAATGCTGGTGTGTATTTATCAAACTCGTTATACCAAAACAGTTTGAGGTATGTATTTTCAACGTAGAGGAGTATTTCTTCACGGAATATCTTATTGGTTAACAACGGCTGTATATCAAGCAGTGTCGCTTTTGGATAGCACAACAATGTCAGCAATGCCTGGTGCAGGATGTATTCGAGGCGCGGCCCCCAAGAGTCCGCCCATATCTTTTTAAAAGTGGAGATAAGATTACTTGCCACAATATGCCGTTGTTCCGATGGCACATCGAATAACGGGTTGAAAGCAATAAGGTGTTCTGTGTCTGTAACATTAAAATAAACTACATCTTCTAAGCTTTCTTTTGGCACATAATCTAAAATCTTTTCGGCAATATCGCCATGTGGGTCTAAAATGCAGCAGCCTTTTCCTTTTTGTATATCTGATATTGCCATGTTTAAAAGCAAGGTGCTCTTCCCCACACCGGTCTTCCCGATGACATAGATATGGCGCAGGCGGTCTGCATTCTTGATATAGAAAGGTATGTGCTGGTTGCGGAAATCGGTTTTGCCGATGGGTGTATACAAAGGGTTTTCATGCATACAAAAACTATATAATTTATAGTTTTTTCCAACAGGGGGTATTTTTTCGCAGTTTCCTGTATTTAAGCCTCCTAACCAAACCAGCCGCATTTTGTCAAAATGCTATAGGGTCACACGATTAGAAGCAGCTAAATATCGGATGGATACACAAGAAAACGATTTACACAAATTATTTGAACAATACGTAGACGGGTGCCATTATACGGCCCGGCTAAGGCCGGATACCATACGGGGATACCGGGCTGTTTTTGCGCTGTTTTTGAAAGTGATGCCCGAAGTGACCAATACAAACTGCCTGGCACCGGATATGCTGCGGGAATTTTTCAAACGGATAGAAAACCGGGTGCGGCCTGTCGGGAAAACATTTAAAAAGGGCGTAAAAGACTCAACCATCAGGACGCAGTACGCCAAGCTGAATGTGTTTTTTGAATGGCTATATATAAAAGGGTTTATTAACCAAAACCCACTCGCAGGTATCAAACCACCGCAGGTACGGTATGACGATTTTAAAAGATTAAAAGATGAAGAAGTTGCCAGGATATATGCTGCAATTGTGCAGTATTCCATAACACCATTTATGCTCAGGAGGGATACCCTGATAGTAAGCATACTGCTGTTCTGCGGAATACGTAAAGGAGAGCTTGCCGGCCTTCGGGTAGGTGATATTGACGTAGCCAGTAACCAAATCACCATCAGGGCGGAAACCTCTAAATCAAAGCGCACAAAAACACTTAAAATGCACCCCACGCTGGTAATGCATATGAAAGATTATTTGAAGGAGAGGAAGGCGCTGAATTTTAAAACGGAATGCCTCATTACTTCCATTAAGTCAGACACCGGGCTTACCCCTCATGGCTTCAAGCACTGGACAACCCGGCTGATCAAAAATTCCGGTGTGCGGTTCCACCTCCACCAATTCCGGCACACGTTTGCCACTAAACTGGCGGAAGCCAATGTCCAGGTGATCAAAATACAAAAATTACTCGGCCATGCCGATATAAGCATGACGATGCGCTATCTCCGGTCGGTAGAACCCGAAAACATGGAAGAAGATATCAGGAAGCTGTCGTTTTAGCACCGGCAAATGTGTTATACTTTAATCAAACCCGAAACGGTTTTATTATACGCATAAATAAACAACTGTTTCCCGGTAATTTTTTGAACTGGAGAGCAGGCCCCTGGAAAACCGCCTGTTTTATAGCTTAAATTTCATTATAGCCTTTACTTATAAGCCTTTTTGCAGGAATTTGACCAGGCACTAACCTTTTAAGGAGACGGTCGCAGGTTCGAATCCTGCTTGGGGCACAAACACGTTGGGATATATAGCTATTTTGGAAAATGGTGTCAAAAAAAGGCCATCCAGCGGCCGCATCCACAACGGAACAGGCCGTAGGCTCAAAAAGGAATGGGAAAAGTTGTTCTAAAAATATTATGGACATTACACTTTTGTCGCAGCAGTTTTGCAGCTACTCCCTTTCTTTTAAGGGGTATTCAAACAACACTATACGAAGGTACCGCACTACCATCAGCAGCTTCAGCAGGTTTACCCGCATTACCACGCTTGACCAGGTAACAGACGAAAAAATACGCGCCCTGTTTTACACGGGCAGGACAGAGAGGAGATGGTCGGTGAACACTTATATCGGTTACCGTAAAACATTGCTGGTATTTTTTAGATGGTGCGTGAAAAACGGTTACATGGAAAAGAACCCGGTTGTTGATATTGAAATACCAAAAATGGAGAAGAAACTACCGGTCAAACTCACCAAACAGGATTCCCTGAAGCTGCTGGAACTCGTGTACAACTATCCCTATGAATACAAGTTTCTCCGGTATAGAAACCATGCCATATTCTCCACGTTCATTTTTGCCGGGCTGCGCAGACAGGAATTACTGAACCTGCAGTTTACAGATGTTGACACGGAGAACCTTACTATACTTATACGGATGGGAAAAGGCGGCAAGGACAGGCTGGTGCCGATGTGTCATACACTCGCCCACACATTGAAACGGTACAAAGAAGAACGTAAGCGTCTCAATAAGACCAATCCTGCATTCTTTTGTTCACTTCGCGGTAACAAGCCTTTTACGGGCAATGGACTCAAAAAACTGGTGGAGAAACTGAGGAAATCGTTTAAGATACCGTTCAGCATCCACAAACTGCGCCATACGTTTGCGACACTTATGCTGGAAGGAGGTTGTGACATATACAGCCTGTCGAAAATGATGGGACACAGCGATATTAACACCACTACGATTTATCTTTCTGCCAGTGCAGAACATTTGCGGTCGCAGATAATGAAGCATCCTATGAATGAAATTGTCATTTGAGTAATTAATTTATAATTTAGTTACACAGTAGAAGGATTACCGCAATATAGCTTGCATTTTTTCCTGGGTTTGTTAAACAATGGCATCAAATGGTTCTGCAACTGAGGTGGTTTCGTTATTAATCATTTATTAGTCCGGTGTTTTACCAATTATTGGTAGGGTATCATACTGCTTCCTATTTCAAAGTTTTCGGCTATACTGCCATCACTATGGACATTGACGCGCAAAAATTTGCAGAGCAGAAAGAAAAGGCACACGCGGTTTACACCAAACAACGCGCTATCTACAACCCATATTTTAGAACTCAAATTATCCTAAACTCCGATGGTTTCCACCACCTGCAATTTTCCTCAAGAAAAGAGCGGAATAAGCGTGAGCAGTTATTAAAACTGACATTGCTTCCATTGGCATTCGAAATTATTAAAAACGCCGGAACCATCCAGGAGTACAGGACACTTTTAACACCTATTGGCAAAGCATCGGGAAAAAGCAAAGCTATTTCGATGAAACAGGTTGAGTATTGGGGATTGATTGGTATCGTTGGAACAAAGCGCATTAAGGTCCGTGCCATCTTACGCCGCATTGGGGACGGCAATATTACGTTTTGGAGTGTCATGCCCTATTCAAAAATAAAAAACGGGCAACAAAAACTATTTTCGGAAGGTATTGAAGATGAATAAATAAAAAAGCCATCGAAAGATGGCGTTTTTATTATGCCTGCCTTCGGCTTAGGAGAATCCTTAGCTGAACGGGGCTTGCGCCCACAGGCATAGTTAGATAGTACCATGCACCCTTGTGTACAGTCAAGTGTATATTCTTGCTTTAAATTTTTCTGGTCGCTTCTATGAGTTTTCCACACGCTTTCCCTTAGTGCAAAATTTGTCCTCCTATTTTCCCTTTTAATTGCTTGATATTTTGAATGTATGGAAGATGCAGGTCGACATATTCCAAACAGGTTAACAAAGCACCGCATGATACAGGGGGTGCGGCAAAAAGAGGTGGCAGGCTTGCTGGGGCATAAAAGCACCGCACAGCTAAGCCAGTGGGAGAATGGAGAGGCCATACCAAGTCTCACCAACCTCTTCAGGCTCTGCGCCATTTATGCCACTTCACCCAACGAACTGTATTATGACTTGTTTAAGGAACAACAGGCATTTATTGCCCTCCGCAAACAAGAAAATGATAATTGACACGTAATTGTTCCCCCTATACGTTCGACGTATCCACGTATTATAAATAAGCGTCATCGTTCGTTCGATTTTATACCATCCATGAACCACCCGATACCCGATGAATCATTCGCCCTTGAACTTGCAACCTCCCTTCATGATATTGACTCTCTCCCCTTCTACAGAAAATGTGTAGAGTTATATCCCGAAGATGTACTGAGACAAATACAATCCAAAGTTCTTTCCATCCCGCAGCATAAGATAAGGAAGACGCGCGGCGCGCTCTTTAACAGCTTGCTCACCGGACATGGCAAAATACAACGCCGCCCTTGGTCTTAGCATAGGCACCCGCAAAGTGGGCTCCGCTCTGATGACAAACAATCACTTAGACTGTGCCAGGGTATGGGTATTTCCCGGCAGGTGGAGTGAACCAAAACTTCAGAAGATGATGCGCAGGCTTGACAGGAAGATGAAGAAATATCACATTACAAGCATTGCCATTAAAGTACCAAGTCCCACACATCATACTTCGGGGCTCAGGCAACTGATAGCGGCTATAAAAGTGTATTGTGCACAAAACAGTGTTTATTTACACATTTGTACCATACATGAATTAAAGCCTTCCGTATCAAAAGGCCGGAGCAACAAAAAGATGCTCATTCAACAACTGGCTGCAAAATACCCGCGATTGTACCTAAAAGCACAAAAAGAACTCATGAACCGTAATGCCCACCACATAAAAATGTTTGAAGCGGTGGCAGCGGCAGAGTTATTACAGAAGATACTTACAAAAAACACTTAGTCCTTTAAACAGCCTCGCAGGAGGCTGTTTTGCATGTATGACCACACGTGTTAAATAGATATGTTATAAGCAAACCAGTGAAGGTCGCTTTCACAGGGTAACAGTTTTCTCACATAAAATCAGGATTTTTTTATCCGGGATTTAATGGTAGTTTAGTTTGCAAATAAGGAGGCAGTGCAAAGCCCTCCGGTATATTTTAACCTTAAACTCTTAACTATGAGATTCATGCCACCGGGATATGCCATTATCCCCAGGAAGATACCCGTTTACGAAGAATGGACTTACATACTGGTACAAC
>DASZUX010000546.1:0-6034 GCA_035547455.1 Chitinophagaceae bacterium | reverse complement strand
GGCTTGAAGTGGACAGGAAAATTGAAACTATTAATATTCACGTGCGCCCTGCGCTCCGTAAAATTGACGATAATGTTACAGCAGGCTATATACTTGTTATTTTTGAAAGAACTGCAAGCACAACGGAAAAGACTGAACATGCCGGGGTGATATTAAGGTCAGATGAATCAGTATCGCGCCACCTTGAAGAAGAGCTTGCCCGAATGAAGATGCAATTACGTACCTCAAGCGAGCAGCATGAGTTCCAGGCTGAAGAACTGAAGGCCAGCAACGAAGAATTGCAGGCGATGAATGAAGAGCTGCGTTCGGCTGCAGAGGAACTGGAAACAAGCAAGGAAGAGCTGCAAAGCATGAACGAGGAACTGAGAACCGTAAACCAGGAGTTGAAAGTTAAAATTGAAGAAACTACGCTTACCAGCAATAACCTGCAAAATCTTATAAATTCCGCTAATATAGGTACTATATTTCTTGACCGTAGTTTTCGCGTGGCAATGTTTACACCTGCTGTAAGAAACGTTTTTAATCTTATCCCCGCTGATAACGGACGGCCTTTAACAGATATTACCCATAAGCTTGAAAACGACACGCTGCTTCAGGATGCAGAGCAGGTGCTGGACAGGTTAACAACTATTGAAAGAGAAGTAAAAACTACGGATAACCACTGGTTTATTATGCGTGTGCTGCCTTACAGAACGGCTGAAGACCATATTAACGGCGTGGTAATTACTTTTACTGATATTACAAGCCGGAAAGAAGCTGAAAACAAAGTGCAGGAGTTTCGCGAAAAAATGCAAAAGGCGTTTTCAATAGAAACAGTTGGTATTATATTTTTCCATACAACAGGAAAGATTACGGATGCTAATGATGCCTTTTTAGCCATGTGCGGATATTCACGCGAAGATTTGAAAGCAAATCGTATTACCTGGGATACTATTACTCCTGCAGAATTTTTGCCGCAGTCAAAACATGCCCTTGAGCAAATACAACGCGAAGGCAGGAATGAGCCTTATGAAAGACAATATATGCGTAAAGATGGAGCGCGATGCTGGGGCCTTTTTTCGGGCACACGGATTAATAAAGACGAAGCGGTAAAATTTGTGGTGGATATTACTGCGCAAAAACTGCTGCAGCAACAAAAAGACGAATTTATTGCCATTGCAAGCCATGAATTAAAGACGCCTGTTACAAGTATAAAAGTGTACACTGAGGTATTAAGAAACATGTTTCATGCCACCGGTGATAAGGAGCATACTGAGTTGATGGATAAACTTGATGCCCAGGTTGACCGGCTGAATACATTGATAAAAGACCTGCTTGATAACGACAATATTGCCGAAGGCAAGTTGGTGCTGAAAAAAGAACTAACCGATATAAATGCATTAGTCTTACGCCATGTGGAAGAGATGCAACGTGTAGCGGCAAGGCACTGCATAATATTTACACCGCAGAAATTGCCACTGATAAATGCAGACAGAGAACGTATTGCACAGGTGCTAACCAACCTTATTTTTAATGCCATTAAGTATTCTCCCGAAGGGGGGGATGTTATAATTACTGCATACCAACGCGATAAAGAGATAACAGTGAGTGTTAAAGACAGTGGCATTGGTATACCAGCATTGGATATTGAACATGTTTTTGACCGTTTTTTCAGAACTAACCACGTGCCGTCGCAAAATTTTCCGGGTATGGGGCTTGGTTTATACATAAGCGCCGGAATAATACAACGGCATAATGGAAACATTGGTGTTAGCAGTAAAGAAGGAGAGGGCTCTACCTTCTGGTTTACCCTGCCTGTTAATTAGCACTTTTACAATAATATCCGGCATATTATTCGCATCTCAAAAGATATGAGTAAAAAGGATATTATCGTCATCGGCGCTTCTGCAGGAGGTTTTCCGGTAATTATTGATATTTTAACAAAACTGCCAGCAACTTTTAATGCTTCTATTTTTATTGTTTGGCACATGCCTGCTGTTGCAGAAGGTTTTTTGCACACACACTTAAACAAAAATCACTCACTGCCGGCGTCGGTTGCCGCAGAGAATGAGTTAATAAGACCCGGGAGAATTTATATTGCGCCGCCTGACAACCACCTTATTATACAGGAAGGACGCACAAGGTTATCAACCGGGCCAAAAGAAAACGGCTTCAGGCCAGCCATAGATCCCTTATTCCGTTCCGCGGCGCTTAATTATGGCAATCGTGTAGCCGGAGTTATTCTCTCAGGTGCGCTGGATGACGGGGTGGCTGGTTTGTGGATGATAAAAGAATGCGGCGGGGTTGCAATTGTGCAGGACCCCGGTGACGCAGCAGTGCCTTCAATGCCTGCTCATGCTTTGCAGGCAGTGGATGTTGATTACTGTTTGCCGCCTGGCAGCATACATCTGCTGCTAATAAAGCTTGCCAGCGAAGAAAAGGAGCCTGGAAGGCAGGTTTTAACGCCCGTACAAAATACCATACTGTACAGGCAAGCGGAAATTGCATTGCAGAACTCGCCAAAAGTATCTTCAGAGGCAGCATTAGGTGCTCCGGGGCAATTTACCTGCCCGGAATGTAAACAACCATTAGGGGAACTAAAAGAAGGAGGCCACCTGCAGTACAAGTGTCCAGATGGACATGTCTATTCAGCTGATAACCTGCTTGGGGCTATTGGTGATAATATTACAACGATTGTAAAAACGGCAATGAAGGGCATTAATGAAAGTATTGCCTTATTAAATCATATAGGAGATCATTTTGCCCATGCCAATATGACCCACATTGCAGCGGCTTATTTTTGCCGGGCAAAAGAAACAGCCAAGCAAACATCTTGTTTGCAGGATGCGCTGGACATGATGGTGCCGCGTAAAGTATTTTAATAATGGTTGTTTTTTACTTACCCAATGCAACCTTTATAGCCTGGTGTATTTTTTATATTTTATGATGGCAACTGTTGCTGCCAGCAATAAAAAACATGCTGTTTTGAACAATGCTTTTTTAGCTGCGGACGGGTCTCTTAATTTCATACCGTCAACATATTTTTTTTCCGGGTAGGGCCGGGAGGCTGATAAATTTTTTTCATGTAACGCCATTTGTAGCACTTGCGCTGTGTGCATTGCTTTGCGGTTGGTTTGTTGCTCAACCTGTTCCCGGCAGCTAAAGCCATCTGCAATAATAAGCGCCTGAGGCGATGCACTGCGAACGGCAGGCAGCAAAACCCTTTCTCCCACTGCAACAGACACATCATAATGGCTGCCGTTTTCATATCCAAAATACCCGGCCATACCGCAGCAGCCTGAGTCTAAAACCTTTAAGTCAAGGCCGGTTTTTGCAAGTATTTTTATATCTGCTTCCGTATTAAGAACAGCTTTATGATGGCAGTGTATATGTACAATCGCCTGCAGCTCTATTTTGGGGATTTGAAAACCAGGTCATTTTTTCTCAAGAAATTCTGCAAGGGTAAATACATTTTTTTTAAGCTTTTTGGCGTCTTCATTATTTGGAAAAAGGTTAAGCAACTCATCACGAAAAACGGCTACGCAACTGGGCTCCAATCCCACCACCGGCACATCGTTCTCAATTTCCTGTTTTAGTGTGTGCAGTATTTCAAGCAACATCTTCCTGGCTGTATTAAGCATTCCAAAATCATATAGGGGCCGGCCACAGCAAAGGGGCCTGGGGGGTATCACTACACGGAAGCCGGCAGCTTCAAGCACTTCTGTGCCTGCCGCAAGTGTTTGGGGAAGAAAATAATTGTTGAAAGTGTCTGGCCACAAAATTACTTTTGGCCGCATAATATTTTTTGGCTGTCTTGCCTTAAACCAATCCCTGAAGGTGCATGTTGCAAACCTGGGCAGAACACGTTGCTGTGCAATACCGGCAATTTGTTTTGCGATGCTGCTAAAAAGCGGCAGGTGCAATAAAAAATTTACAGTACGGGGCATAAGCGACGCCAGGCGCGACCACCAGTATATCCAGCCGAAAACATAAGCTGTAAGGGGCCTAAGCTTGTCTTTGTAATAATGCGCTAAAAACTCAGCCTTGTAGGTTGCCATATCCACATTTACAGGACAGTCTGACTTACAGCCCTTACATGACAGGCATAAATCCAGGGAATCTTTTACTGCTTTGTCCTTCCAGCCTGCGGTAACAATATCGCCCTCCATCATCTCAAAAAGCATCCTTGCGCGGCCTCTTGTTGAATGCTTTTCTTCTTTTGTCACCATGTAGCTGGGGCACATGGTTCCCCCTTCATGACGCCTGCATTTACCTACGCCAACACACCGTAAGGATGCCCTTGCGAAACTGCCATTGTCCTCTGCATAATTAAAAAATGTTTTTACAGCGGGCGGGTTATATGTGTTATTAATTCTAAGATAATTGCCCGTAAGTATTAATTATTTTACCGGGGTTCATCATTCCATCCGGGTCCCAGATGGCTTTAAATTCGTGAAAGGCCTGTACCAGTTCTTTGCCATACATTATCTCCAGCAGGTCGCCGCGCGCCTGCCCGTCACCATGTTCACCGGAAACAGAACCTCCATATTTTACAACAAGTTTAGCCGCCTCCTGTGTAAATGAGTAATATTTTTCAAGCCCGGTTTTTGTAAAAAGGTCAAACTGAATACGGCAGTGTATGCAGCCCTGCCCAAAGTGGCCATACACAGATGGGTTATAACCGTATTTGGTAAACAATACCCGCAGGTCTTTTAAATATGCTGCCACATTTTCGGGGTTTACAGCAGAATCTTCCCACCCCGGTACACTCATTGGCTCACCGGGCACCCAGGCAGTTGCGCCAAGCCCGGATTCTCTTACTTCCCAAAGCTTTTTTTCCTGCACAGGGTCATCAAATAAATTCATTGCAGGTGCGGTGGCCGAAGTTTTTAATTCATCCATTAACTGCCGCGCTTTATTATCAGACTCTTCTTTTGTATTACCATCAAATTCAACAAGCAACCAGCCTTTGCCCTCTGGTAATAAAGGAATATCATCGGTGTTCAATCCCTTTTTCTTCATATAGCTTATAAGAAGGTCATCAATGCCTTCCAGCCCTATAGGCTGGTGTTTAAGTATGCGTATTACATCGCTGGCGGCTTCATATACATCAGCATAGCCAAGCACAAGCAATGATTTATATTTAACCGCGGGCAGCAGTTTTAAAGTAGCTTCAATAATAGTAACGCAGGTGCTTTCGGAGCCGACAAGCGCCCGGGCAACATTAAAACCATTTTCAGGCAGTAAGGCGGGGAGGTTGTACCCCGACACGCGCCTTGGGATTTTCGGAAATTTTTCACGAATTAAGGCAGCATATTTATCACGAAAAGCCAGCAATTTTTTATAGATAATTGCTTTTTCATCTCCCTTTTCAATAATCGCTTTGCACTCATCTTCTGTTACAGCCCCTGCTTCTATCCTGGCGCCCCGGTATGTTATTACGGTAATGGAATGTGTATTGTCAGAGGTACGCGCACCATCGCCCCTGAAAGCAGACATAACGGAATGCACCCCGCAGGAATTATTGCCCAGCATACCGCCAATAGTACAATGGCTATGCGTAGCGGGATCTGGCCCAAATGTGAGCGATGCATGCTTCGCTATTTCTTCCTTCATCTCATCCAGCACAATGCCCGGTTGCACCCTTACAAGGTGTTGGTTTGTATCCAGTGCAAGTACCTTATTATAGTATTTCGACATATCCATTACCACCGCTACATTGCAGCATTGGCCCGCCAGGCTGGTGCCGCCTCCGCGCGATAGCAGCGGCGCATGGTATTTTCTGCACAGCCCTATTGTGGTAATCACATCCTGTTCATCCATTGGAAGCACAACTCCTATCGGCATTTGCCTGTAATTGGAAGCATCGGTTGAATAAAGTGCACGGGAACCTTCGTCAAAACGCACTTCGCCTTTTATTGCCGCTACCAGGGCTGCCTCCAGCGCCTTGCTGTCAACATTTGTTGAATGGGAAGTCTCAAAAATATTCTTGTTCGCATGATTAGCGGTATCAGTCATCGCCTAAACTTTTAAAGTTTGTATTTTTCTGCATCTT
>DASZUX010000545.1:0-6526 GCA_035547455.1 Chitinophagaceae bacterium | reverse complement strand
TAGTTTTTTTAACAAACTTACCATAGATGGGGTGCTTTACTTTTCTTTCAACAGCAACGGTAATGGTTTTTGTCATTTTGTTGCTGCTTACAACCCCTATCCTTGTTTTACGCAAATTTCTTTCAGCCATTTTTTTAGCTTTTACCTTTTACCTGCGGCAGGTTGCGCCGCACAATTTATTTTGTTTCCAGTTGCCTTTTCCTTACTTCACTTTTCAAGCGTGCAAGGTCTCTGCGCAGCGAGCGAATGCTCATAGGATTCTCCAACGGAGAAATTGTATGAGCAAATTCCAGCTTTTTTAAACGCAGCTCATCTTCCTTAATGCGGGCAGTAAGGTCGTTGATGTTTAAGTCTTTAAGGCTCCTGTTAAATTCTATATGCTTAGCCATTGTAATAAATTTGAAAATTTTTGAATTTGAAAATTTGAGATGCTTTGTTATTTCGTGTGCGGTGATTTTCAAATTAGCACACTTTCAAATTTTCAAATTGCTGTTTATGCCTGTAAATCTCTTCTAACAATAAATTTTGTTTTTATAGGCAGTTTCTGCGCGGCCAGTTCCATAGCCTCCTTAGCAGTGGCTTCAGATACGCCGTCGCACTCAAATAATATACGACCCGGCTCAACAACAGCAGCAAAATACTCTGGGTTACCTTTACCTTTACCCATCCTCACTTCGAGGGGTTTTTTAGTAATCGGCTTATCAGGAAATATACGTATCCACACATTACCTTCACGTTTCATTGCACGAGTCATGGCCTGGCGGGCGGCTTCAAGCTGGCGGTTAGTTAACCATATAGCTTCAACAGCTTTTAAAGCATACGAGCCAAACGCAATAGAGGAGCCTCTTTTGGCTACTGCCCTAATACGGCCTTTTTGTGCTTTCCTGTGCTTTGTTCTTTTTGGCTGTAACATTTTGTTATCCTTTATAGTTACCGGTCGCTTTATGTTTCCACCGGTGTTATCAACAATTTATTTATATACAGGTTGCTGTGGCCAGGAGCAGAATATTCTATCTTCTACCACCACCACGGTTACCACCGCCCCTACGGTCATCCCTCCTGTCGCCACCTCTGCGGTCACCCCTGTCATGGCGTTCCCCGCGGTGTTCGTCATCCCTTCTTTCTCTCCTGTCACTTAAATCACTCTTACCACCTACAAAGTTGGGGTTAAGCTCACGTTTGCCTAATACCTCGCCTTTACAAATCCATACTTTAATGCCTATTTTACCATATACGGTTAAGGCAAATACTGACGCATAGTCAATATCCATACGGAAAGTGTGCAGCGGCACGCGGCCTTGTTTAATTTCTTCCGTACGGGCAATTTCAGCGCCACCCAAACGGCCAGATACTTTTATTTTAATACCTTCTGCACCCATCCTCAGGGTAGATGCGATGGCCATTTTTATAGCGCGTTTGTAATTAATACGGTTTTCAATTTGCCTGGCAATGGTATCGCCTACAATATTGGCATCCAGTTCAGGGCGACGAATTTCAAGAATGTTAATCTGAACATCGTCCTTATTGGTGAGCTTTTTAAGCTCTTCCTTTATGCGGTCAACTTCGTTACCACCTTTACCTATTATAATACCAGGCTTTGATGTATGAATTGTTATAATAAGCTTACCCAGCGTGCGCTCAATTACTATTTTGGCTATACCGCCTTTATTGATACGTGCATTCAGGTAGGTTCTGATTTTGTTATCCTCTATAAGCTTACCGGCATAATCGCGTTTGCTGCCATACCAGTTGCTTTCCCATCCGCGAATGATACCTAACCTGTTACCAATAGGATTTGCTTTTTGACCCATATTGTTAATTTAACTTTCTTTATTATTGTTTTGTATCAACTATTATTGTTACGTGGTTGCTGCGTTTGCGTACCCTGTAACCACGGCCCTGGGGTGCAGGACGCATGCGTTTTAATACGCGGCCGCCATCTACAAAAACTGTTTTAACTATAAGGCCTGCATCTGCCGCGCTCTGGCCATTATTTTTCTGTTCCCAGTTGTTTACTGCGCTTTTTAGCAATTTTGCCAAAGGCACAGCACTATGCTGCGGATGATGTTCCAGGATAGCCAGCGCTTTTTCTGCTTCCATTCCACGTATCACATCAGCCAGTAAGCGCATTTTTCGCGGCCCTGTGGGGTAATTATTAAGTTTAGCTACAGCTTCCATAATAAAATTCCGGTTTTCAAAATCCCAAAGCCTAACCCGCTATTTAATATTTGGAGTTTGGAGTTTGGACTTTGTTATTTTCTTAATTATTTTTTAGTTCCTGCGTGCCCTTTAAAGTTGCGGGTGGGGGCAAACTCACCCAATTTATGGCCCACCATAAATTCAGTTACATACACCGGTATAAACTTGTTGCCATTGTGCACTGCAAAAGTGTGCCCAACAAAATCCGGCGTAATAGTTGAACGGCGGCTCCATGTTTTAATCACAGACTTCTTGGCTTTGCCTTCGTTAATGGTAAGCACTTTACCTTCAAGCTTCACATCAACATAAGGACCTTTTTTAATTGAACGACCCATAATTTTTTAAATTTCCAATTTTAAAATTCCAAATTCCAAGGCTTGTTATCTGGAATTTGTTTGTTGGGATTTTCTTCTGTAATTATTTAGTTAATTTCTTTCCGTCCCTTCTCTGTATAATCAGCTTATCGCTGCCTTTACCCCTTTGCCGTGTTTTTTCACCTTTGGCATATTTTCCTGTCCTGCTGCGGGGATGACCACCGGAAGCCTTACCTTCACCACCACCCATGGGGTGATCTACAGGGTTCATTGCCACACCACGGTTGCGGGGGCGGATACCCTTCCACCTGCTAACACCGGCTTTACCTGCAGTTTCAAGGTTATGGTCGCTGTTTGATACTACACCTACAGTGGCATAGCAATTAATCAAAATTTTCCTCAGCTCACCTGAGGGCATTTTAATTACAGCATATAATTCTTCTTTATTGGTTAGCTGTGCGCTTGCGCCTGCGCTGCGTACCAGCTTACCACCCTGGCCGGGCTGCATTTCAATATTGTGAATATTGGTACCCAAAGGCATGTTCTTCATTTGAAGCGCATTACCAATTTCAGGAGCAACGGCGTCGCCTGAAATTATTTTTGTACCAACCTGCAGGCCCTGGGGGGCTATAATATACCGCTTCTCACCATCCGCATAATTAAGCAATGCTATAAATGCTGAACGGTTAGGATCGTATTCGATAGATGCTACAGTAGCTTCAACACCTTTTTTATTACGCTTAAAATCTATAATACGATAATGCTTTTTATGGCCGCCGCCTATGTAGCGCATTGAACGGCGCCCCTGCGCGTTACGGCCGCCGCTGCTGTGTGTTGGCTCCAGCAAGCTTTTTTCAGGCTCGTTGGTAGTAATCTCAGCATAGGCATTCCCTATTCTCCAGCGGGTGCCTGCGGTCATTGGTTTATATTTCTTAAGTGCCATACCCTAAATTCCTTAAGGAACTTTTTATTAGTTTTTAAATTAATTGCATCTTATCGGCATGCTTACCATATTTCTCAACATCCACCCCTTAGGGGATAGAAATTAAATATTTGAATACAGGTCTATGCTGTCGCCTTCGGCAACGGTAACATAAGCCTTTTTATAAGCAGGTTTAACACCTTTTAAAAACCCTGCTTTGGTGTAACGGGTTTTATTTTTGCCCGGCACAACAACGGTATTAACATCTACCACAGAAACGCCATAAAATTCTTCTACAGCTTTCTTAATTTCAAGCTTATTTGCTTTACGGCCTACTTTAAAGGTGTACCTTTTCAGCTTTTCCTGCTGGTTATTGGCTTTTTCTGTTAATATCGGCTTTACTAAAATTTCTGTCAGTTTCATTGCAATTACTTGAAACGTTACTTAATTATGCTTCTTCCCCGGCTAATTCTTCTTCAGAAAAAATCTTTGCAGCATTTTCTGTAAGCACCAGCACTTCGGCATTTACAATATCGTAAGTATTTATGTCAGCAAGCAATGCACTGCCCACAGTAGGCACATTGCGCATGCTTAAATACAGCGTATCATTAAATTCGGGCAAAACAAAAAGCACCTTTTTATCAGCAGCATTTATGCTTTTAAGCACATCAGTAAACTGCCTGGTTTTGGGTGCTTCCAGTTGCAGGTCTTCCACAACAACAATAGCATTTTCTTTTGCCTTATATGAAAGAGCGCTGATTTTTGCCAGGTCTTTCACTTTTTTATTCAGCTTAAAATTATAAGCATGCGGTTTGGGGCCAAATATAGTACCGCCACCTTTGTATAAAGGGTTACGTATGTTACCCTTACGGCTACCGCCGGTACCCTTTTGCTTGTGAAGCTTGCGGCTTGCGCCTTTAACCTCAGCACGGGTTTTAACTTTATGCGTACCCTGGTGCTGTGCAGCCAAATACTGCTTTACAGCCAGGTAAATAACGTGGTCATTAGGTTCAACACCGAAAATATCATCAGGTAATTCTACCTGCCTGCCGGTTGCTTCGCCTTTTGTATTTAAAACTTGTACTTGCATCTTCGTTCAGATTAAAATTTACTTCTGGATTAAAACGATGGAACCAATATGCCCGGGAACAGAGCCGCTGATAAGTATATAATTCTTTTCAGGAAATATTTTAACCACTTTAAGGCCTTTCAGCTTAACCCTGTCGCCACCCATACGGCCGGCCATACGCATACCTTTAAATACACGCGACGGGTAAGAAGAACCACCAACAGAACCCGGTGCACGCTGGCGATCGTGCTGGCCATGCGATGCTTCGCCCACACCACTAAAGCCGTGGCGTTTTACAACACCCTGGAAACCTTTACCTTTTGAGGTACCAACAACGTCAACAGTTTCGCCTTCAGCAAAAATGTCAACACCTATGGTTTCACCAATATTTTTTGACTGGAAATAATCGCGGAATTCTTTTACAAATTTCTTAGGAGCAGTGGAGGCCTTGGAGAAGTGATTGATTTCGGCCTTAACAGAGTGTTTTTCTTTTTTGTCGCCAAAGGCAAGCTGCAATGCATCATAGCCATCTGACTCTTTGGTTTTAACCTGCGTAACCACGCAGGGGCCAGCTTCAATAATGGTAACCGGGGTTTGTTTACCATTGGTGCTGAAGATACTGGTCATGCCAATCTTTTTACCAATAATACCTTTCATCGTTTTTGCGGTTTTATGCCCCGCAAGGTTTAAAGGACATTCCGCCGATGTGCGGAATTCAATCCCTGTTTGCCACCGACCTTTTCTGTTGTTTCCCGCATTATTGCGAAGGAGAAGAAGTACCGGCAGTAAACAAACCTCGAAGGGCTTGTTTATATGTAACCCCAACTTTTTTAAGAAAATTGAGGAAAGTTTAATTTATGCTCAGAGCTCTTTTTTCACCCGTTATGCGCGGGATGATTGAGAGGTGACAGATTAGTAAAAGAACTTTCAGCTTTATTTATAGTGGCAGCATACCACTCTTCCCATACATGGGAGCATCTTATGCCTTTATCTCAACTTCAACACCAGAGGGCAAATCCAGCTTACTTAGGGCGTCAACTGTTCTTGAAGAAGAAGTGTAAATGTCCAGCAGGCGCTTGTGCGTACAAAGCTGAAACTGCTCACGGCTCTTCTTGTTAACGTGGGGCGAACGCAAAACCGTAAAAATTTTCTTACGTGTAGGCAGGGGAATAGGTCCTGTTACTACCGCACCCGTACCACGTACGGTTTTTACGATTTTTTCGGCAGATTTATCTACCAGGTTGTGATCGTAAGACTGTAATTTTATTCTGATTCGTTGAGACATATCCAAAACCCAATTTTGTGATTGGGAGCGCAAAGGTAGGGCATTGGGTGATATTACACAAGTGTTTTGGAAAATATTTTGGAAAAAATAGCTCCAAACGGAAAGATTTTACACGTTTTGTTGCCTTTTTCTTTGAAGTCATGCCTATAGCCCAAATGAAAGGAGACAGAAGAATGCAATTTTTAAAAGGGGTTAGGGCTAAAATATTTTTATTGTTAACCCTTAAGTATTGTTACCGGCTGCTGAATAATGCCTTGCAATGTAAATTGCAATTTATTCTTACCTTTCAAAGGTATTTTTAAACTTATTGATAACCAATACCCAATTTGGGTATTGAAGCACCCCCTTAAGATGAATATAAGGAACCTTTCGGAAAAATTTAGTAAAGAAAAAGATTTTACCTCGTACTGGGCCCACTTAAAGCCGGAAAAGAATTTAGACCCGCAGGAAGAGGAAAAATGGAAACAAAACGCAGCTTTTTTGGAAGACATCTCTACCCAAAACAGGGTAGCCATTACCTTATGGAACGCATTTTCAAACCGCTTTGTATATGTAAGCGATAAATGGGACATTTTGGGCGGTTATGAACCCGGCCAATACATGGCCGAGGATGGTATGTTATTTTGGCTCAATAACATACATCCCAACCACCTTGAGGCCAGCTTGCTGATGAACGAGCGGGGAGTGCATTTTTTTAATAACCACCCCGGCATACCCGTTAAAGATGTGCTTATAAG
>DASZUX010000544.1:0-6936 GCA_035547455.1 Chitinophagaceae bacterium | reverse complement strand
TTTGTGTTTTGTAATAAACGTTCTTAATAGGCACATAAGGGCCGGCGCTTGCCTGGTTACGTATCCAGTTTTGGCCGGGCATTATGCCCCAGTCAAGATAAGGTATGCCCCTGCGGCCCATAGTCCAGTCAATACGCGGGTCAAGAGGGGTTACGCTATCCGGGGTATAAGGATCGTTAGAACCAATACCCTGGTCGTTTTTCAAATCAGGCAGGTTATTGTCATTGGTATAAGTTACCGGCAAACCTGTTACGCCATCTACTTTATATGCATTGGCAAGGCTCCATGAAGGCTGGTTAAAGCCGCAGCATGTACCGGGGCCGCCACCATACGGGAAGTTTAATACATCACCGGCATTAGCATTATTGGCGCCCGCGCCATCATTTACTGAAGAAACCGCTGCAAATACCAGTTCAGGGTCACCGCCGGCACTGGTAAGGTGGTTTAACGCCGGGTTAAAGTTGTCAGCAAAATGAGGAAGCAATGCATATTTCTTTCCGGCAGCATTTTTGCCGTTGGCTATAACTGTGTGCAACAGGCTTAAAGCGTCTGTCCATTTGTGCTCAAACACATAACATTTTGCAAGGTATGCGCCGGCAGCCCATTTATTGGCACGGCCGGTTTCTGTTTGTGTTTCAGGCAGGTTGTCATAAGCAAACTGGAAATCAGCTTCTATCTGCGGCCAAACGTCCGAAGTGTTAGGTACCTTCCAGTTACCGGCAGCATAAGTAATTGTTTCGTCAATGAAAGGAATGTTACCAAACACCTTCTTCAGGTCAAAATGGTAAAAACCTCTCAGGAAACGGGCTTCTGCTGCAACCTCTGTCTTATCTGCATCCGACATATCAGTTGCAAGCGGTAAAGTACGCAGCACGTCGTTTGCGCGTTGTACGCCATCGTAACGGGCAGCCCACAAATCAGCCAGGTAACCATTGCTTGGGCTTTCTTCCCACCTCATCAGCGGTGTTATATCCTGCTGGTCGCCTGGGTCAGAACCTTTATGGGACTCGTCAGCACAAACACTGCCATATACCCAGTTACTGCCTGCAGAAGACCAGGGGCCTTCTGAACCGCCTGCTCCGCCAACGCCGTCTAACATTGAATAAGCGCCTATAAGTATGCCCCTTATGCCGAAGCTGTTGGCCAATACATCCGGGCCGGTAGACGCAAGCGGCTTAATTGTCGTAAAGTTTTTGGAGCACGCATACACTATCAGCAAACCAAACAGGCTGACAGGTACTATTATTCTGTAACTCAATCTTTTCATATTACTAAGTTTTCGCGTTAATGTTTTAGAATGAAAGGTTAACACCAACAATCAGGGTTTTAATCGGCGGGTAGTTACCGGCGTCAAGACCAAAGAATGAGGTCTGGCCGAGGTTAATTACCTCAGGATCTAAGCCCTTGTATTTTGTCAGGGTAAACAGGTTGGCGCCCTGTACATAAATCCTTGCCCTGTCAAGACCAACTTTCTTCAGCAGGTCAGCTTTAAAGTTGTAACCAATTTGCATTTGTTTACACCTGAGGTAAGAGCCGTCCTGTACAAAGTATGAGTTGATAGTACCTGCAGTGCTGAAGTTAACATCGTTCAGCGCAATAGGCAGTTTTGCATTTGTGTTTGTTGGCGTCCATGAGTTATACAGCATGTCATTGCTCTTTGCATTCTGGAAGTACGGGAAGTCAAGGAACAATGCGTTGTAGTTAAACAGTTTGTTACCCTGTGAACCGTACAGCATCATGCTGAAATCAAAGTTTTTATAAGTCAACCCAAGGTTAAGACCGTAAGTGAATTTGGGATTGGGGTCACCGAGGAAAGTACGGTCAGCATCGGTAATTTTACCATCGCCGTCCAAATCTTCATATTTGAATTCACCAACGGCAGCGTTAGCCTGAGTGGGAGATTTTGCAACATCATCAGCGCTCTGGAAGAAGCCGATAATTTTATACCCGAAGAATTCGCCAACCGGGTGCCCAACCATGTTGCGGGCAACATTACCCAACCTTGTACCGCCGGTTTCAAAGAAGCCTGCGCTACCGGGTATTGAGGTAACTTTTGATTTGTAGGTTGTTATATTGGCAGAGATGTTAAAGCTAAGGTCGCGTGTAATGTTCTTGTGATAAGAGATTGACGCGTCAATACCTGTATTCTGAAGGTCACCAATGTTTACGTTAGGCCTTGTAGCACCACCTACCACGTCGCCTGCCTGGTCCTGGAACAACAGGCCGTTTACAGCCTTTTTGTACCATTCAACTGTCAGGTCAACTGAGTTTTTAAACAATACCGCATCAATACCTACGTTGGTAACTTTGTCACCTTCCCAATGTGCTCTTGGGTTGGCAAGCTGGCTGTGATAGAACCCAAGTGCAGTATTGCCTGTAGAACCATCAATAGCGTAATAAGAACCGCCGGGTGATGAGTTGTACAATTCAAATGAGTTAGCAGCGTTTGTATTTGAAGCTGTACCTAACACACCGTAGCTGCCGCGTATTTTAAGGTCGTTAATCCAGCTAATGTCTTTCATAAAGTTTTCTTTAGAAATACGCCAGCCGATTGAACCTGAACCAAAGTAACCTGTTCTTGTGCTGTCACCGAATGCTGAGTGCTGGTCGCGCCTTACGTTACCTTGTAACAGGTATTTTTCCATAAAGGAATAGTCAACCCTGGCAAACAATGAGTAGATGGTTGTTTTATAAACACCGCTACTGTTTGTTTGGCCTGCAGGAGAACCTGTGCTCAATGTCCAGTAGTTAGGATCAAGGCTGAAATAACCAAGCCTGTTGCCTTGTTCGCTCCTGCCATAGTATTGTATTGCTTCTGAACCAACTATAGCTTTAACGCTGTGGTTGCGGGCAAATATGTTAGAGTAGCTCAATGTATTTGTCCAGGTCCAGTCTGTACCAAAACCGCTTCCTTCATAATAGCCGTTTGAAGAACCGTTTTCCTTATTTTCATAAGTGCGGTAGTTAAAGCCCCAGTAGTAGTAGTTGTCAATAGTACCGCCAAACTGTGTACGGGCAGTGAAGTGTTTAAGAAAATCAGCCTCACCCCATACATTACCTGTAATAACCCAGTCATTACCGGTGTTATGTACAGCACGGTCTCTTGAAGCAAACGGGCTGCCTGAGTTACCAAGCTCGTTACCCCTGTCGCCCGCGTAGTTACCGTTTATGTCACGCACGGGTATAATCGGCTGTTCTTCTGCTGTCTGGTTAACTTCGTTACCTTCAGCATTGGGGGTAGGCCTGGGGTTATCCCTGTAATATATATAGGCGTTTTCACCTACACGTATATGGTCTTTAATGTTAAAGGTTGTATTAGCCCTTACAGCATACCTTTTAAGGTGTGTATTCAACATTGAACCCTGCTGGTCAAAATAGTTTAATGAGAACAGGTAAGTTGATTTTTCGTTACCACCGCTTGCAGTAATGTTGTGGTTCTGCATCGGCGCATTATTGAATACAGAGTGGAACCAGTCAGTACCGGTTTTGTTAGCCTGTACTATCTGGTAAATATCACCTTTATTGTAATCAATATTATAAGCATCTAATTGTGCCTGGGTAAGTGAACCTCTTACACCAGATTGGTCGCCAACTATAAGGTAATCAGGCAGCGTAGCGTGGGCTGAACCATTTACAATTTGTTCGGCCTGCGCTTTTGTAAGCGAACCGTACTGGGCTGAGTTAATATTGTGTTCAGGAGTGTTATCCCACAGTTGTGAGTTATAGGCCTGTACAAAATACAGGTCGGCCATACCCTGGGGGTCAAGTTTGTTAAACACGTTTCCACCTTTTGGTATCTGGGTGCCGTAATAACCATCGTAAGTTATTGTGGAGTGGCCTGCTTTACCTTTTTTAGTGGTAATGATGATAACGCCGTTGGCGGCACGTGTACCATATATGGCAGCAGCACCGTCTTTAATTACCTGGAAAGTTTCAATATCCTGGGAGTTCAAATCATGCATACTTCCCGGAACACCGTCAATAATTACCAATGGGTCGGAGTTACCAAAGCTTGTAATACCGCGTATAAGCACAGTACTACCTTCACCCGGTGAACCAGAGTTGATTACAGTAACACCTGAAGCCTGGCCTTGCAACATTTGTTCTGTTGTACCGGCAGGCACTGATTTAAGGTCTTTTACATTAACAACTGAAACTGAACCGGTAATTTCTTTCTTCTTTTGTGCAGTATAACCGGTTACTACAATTTCATCCAGGTTTGATACCTGGTCCTGCAACACTACATTTAAAGGTCCTGAACCGATAGTTACGTCCTGGTCAGCAAAACCTACAGAACTAACGGTTAACACGTTTTTACCTTCGGGAACTGTAATGGTAAACGCACCGCTAACATCACTGGCGGTGGCAACATTTGTTCCTTTAACGGTAATTGTGGCAAAAGCAACTGGCTGACTTGTTTTAGCACTGGTAACGGTTCCCGATACCTTTCGTTGTGCAAACAAGGCGCCTGTGAAGAGCATACAGATAACTACTGTACACACGCGTACAGTCAAGCGACCGTTTTTTTGTCTCATAAGCGGGCGAGTTTGGTTGTTTGATAATTTGGGACGCGATAAAATTAACTATTTGTTATGTAATTGAACAAAAAAAAATTGCGCTTTTTTTAACAAATGTGTCCAAATTACACTATATAAATGTGTATGTTATACACTATATAAATAGTAAATATGTGCGCCTGCACAAGTAGTATTTTATAGCAACGATTCAATAAAACTCAGGCTGAAAGCGGCTTTCCAAATAATATGCGCGTCTTTTTTAAACCAGGTTAGCTGGCGCTTTGCATAATGGCGGGTGTTCTTTTTAACCTCATCAATCGCCTCTTCTACCGAAATCTTTTGATCAAAAAGGTCAAAAAATTCTTTATACCCTACAGTCTGCAGGGCATTCAAATGCCTGTACGGTAATAAAGCGTATGCCTCTTGTTGCAAACCCTGTTTTATCATACTGTCAACCCGCACATTTATGTTATGGTACAACTGGTTACGGGGCAGGTCAATACCTATCTTAATAATATTAAACGGGCGGGTTACAGCCTTCTTTTTTTGAAAAGAGGTAATAGAGGTGCCGGCAGCAAGTTTTACTTCCAGCGCACGCATCAGGCGCTGGGGGTTTTGTTGCTCTCCCGTTTGCCAGTACACAGGGTCATTTTCAGCTACCTGCTGCTGCAGCCACGCGATTCCCAACTGGTTATACCGGTCAATAATATCCCTCCGCAATGATTCGTCAACCGGGGGTATGGCATCAAGCCCTTCGCAAAAAGCTTTTATATATAAACCGGTACCGCCTGCCATAACAGCAAAACGGTTATAGCTAAAAATTTCCTGTACTGCATGTAAGGCATATTGTTCAAAGGTTTGCGCAGTTACATTATCCTGTATAGAATGGGAGTTGATAAAATAATGTTTAACCTGCCGCAGCTCTTCGGGGGTGGGTTTAGCCACACCTATATTCAACTCCCGGTAACACTGGCGGGAGTCAGCGGAAATAATATCAGTGCCCAGGCATTGCGCCAGTTGCAGGGCCAAACCGGTTTTGCCGCTGGCTGTAGGCCCGGTTATAATAATTACCGTATTACCGCCCTTTTTTGCCGGGCCGGTCGTGGCTGTATCGTTCAATTATTAAGAGTTAATGTATTATTATTAACTGCTGTTACATTATAGCTTACCGGGGTAACACATACATAGTTACATCTTCAAGGGTGATATTTTTGCCAGAAAGTATTATCAGCCTTTCTACTACGTTCCTCAATTCGCGTATATTACCCGTCCAGTTATGCTTTTGCAGGGCTTCCATAGCCTTTTTGTCTATCCCCTTTTTGGCCTGCCCGTAATCTTCTGCAATGTCAGCCAAAAATTTTTCTACAAGCAGGGGTATATCTTCCCGCCTTTCGTTAAGCGATGGCACGTGTATTAAAATTACGCCAAGCCTGTGGTAAAGGTCAAGCCTGAAGCTTTTTTCCTCTACCTCTTTTAAAAGGTCTTTATTGGTGGCGGCAACTACTCTTACATCTACATTTATTTCTTTATCCCCACCTACGCGGGTAATTTTTCCTTCCTGCAGGGCACGCAGCACCTTTGCCTGGGCGCTAAGGCTCATATCCCCTATCTCGTCAAGAAACAGCGTGCCTCCGCTGGCCTGCTCAAATTTACCAATGCGTTGTTTAATAGCCGATGTAAACGACCCCTTCTCGTGCCCGAAAAGCTCACTTTCAATCAACTCAGCAGGTATAGCAGCACAGTTTACTTCTACCAGCGGGCTTTCGCAACGGCTGCTCTTTTCATGTATCCATCTTGCCACCAGTTCCTTACCCACGCCGTTTTCGCCGGTTATCAGTACACGGGCATCAGTGGGGGCTACTTTTTCAATAGTATCTTTAATACGCTTTATGGCGTCGCTTTCGCCGGCCATTTCTGCTACGCGCAGTACTTTGCGCTTTAAGGTGCGGGTTTCTTTGGTAAGTGTGTTCCTGTCCAGCGCATTGCGTATGGTAATAAGCAGGCGGTTTAAGTCCGGTGGTTTTGCTATATAATCAAATGCCCCTTTTTTAACGGCGTCCACGGCTGTTTCAATAGTACCATGCCCGCTTATCATTATTACAGGTACATCCGGGTTTTTCTCGGTAGCCCTCGTTAAAAATTCAAGGCCGTCTAATTTTGGCATTTTAATATCGCACAAAACAACATCATAGTTTTTTTCACTAAACAGCTTCAGCCCTTCTTCCCCATCAGCGGCTTCTTCTATTTTAAAGCCCTCGTAAGATAGTATTTCGCCCAGCGTTTTCCGTATGGCTCTTTCGTCGTCAACAATCAGGATGTTTGGCATAGTGTATTATTGGTTTTTTACGAATTTAGCAAGGTTAACATTTTGCTGTGCACGGGCAGTGTTAAAAACTTACCCGCAGCCCTACAAAAAAGT
>DASZUX010000543.1:0-8530 GCA_035547455.1 Chitinophagaceae bacterium | reverse complement strand
CTGTTTATCAATATGGCTTCAACAGTAATTGCAGGCTATCCTGATGGTAAAATAGTTACCCTGCCGTAAAGCCAGTGTTTTTGCTGCTACTCAATTGTACGTCTTCCGCCAATAAGAGATAGCAGGAACAGAACAATAAATATAAAAAACAGCACTTTAGCTATAGAAGCAGCACCCACGGCAATACCTGTAAATCCAAATACGGCGGCTATTATAGCCACTATTAAAAATATAACTGTCCAGCGTAACATAGGTTTGCGTTTTTATGGTGAATTAATAATGTTTCTCTGTATAGTTTTCATAAAACGTGCCAAACTGGAATGCGTTAGTTGGCAGAAAGTTGTTAAAATATTTTGCAATTTTCCTGTTAACGCATTCAAATAATGCTGCCGGTGTTACAGCCCAACGGCGCGGCGCAACAGGCGATGCCATAAAATATATGGTGGCAAGCCATAAATTATTAAGAGTTACCTTTACATGCTATGCCCTCAAAACAGGAACAGCTACATAAATTCAACACAATATATAATGGGTTAAATGAGCAGCAGCGCCTTGCGGTTGATGCTATTGAAGGACCTGTAATGGTAATAGCGGGCCCCGGTACCGGCAAAACACAAATACTCAGCGCACGCATTGGCAAGATTTTACTGGAAACTGATGCGCTGCCTCAAAATATACTTTGCCTTACCTATACTGATGCGGGGGTTGTTGCCATGCGCAAACGCCTGCTGGGGTTTATCGGCCCTGATGCATATAAGGTGAACATCTATACGTTTCATGCCTTTTGCAATGATGTAATACAGGAAAACCTTGGGTTGTTTGAAAAGGTGTCTATGGATGCTATTTCTGATTTAGAAAAAATGGATATGTACAGGCGCCTGGTAGACAGCCTTCCCAAAAATCATCCCTTAAAACGTTACCGCGGCGATGTGTACTTTGAAATAAACAACCTGCAGCAGCTATTCAGCACCATGAAACGCGAAGGGTGGACGCCTGCATTCATTAATGAGAAAATTGATGAATATCTTGATGACCTGCCAAACCGCGATGGCTTTGTAGCCAAAAAAGCATCGGGCATGTTTAAAAAAGGCGACCTGCGTACTGATAAGATTGAAGAAGAAACAGAAAAGATGGAAAGGCTGCGCGCAGCAGTAAACGAGTTTGACCGCTTTCAGCAAATGATGCGTGCTGCCAGCCGTTACGACTTTGATGACATGATTAACTGGGTGCTGAAGGCGTTTGATGAAAATAAAAACCTGCTGGCCAATTACCAGGAACAATACCAGTACATATTAGTAGACGAATACCAGGACACCAGCGGCACGCAAAACCGGCTTGTTGAATTGCTGATAAACTACTGGGACAAGCCCAATGTATTTGTGGTAGGTGATGACGACCAGAGTATTTACCGTTTCCAGGGCGCTAACGTGGAGAACATGCAGCAGTTTGCAGATCGCTATAAAAACGATTTGCTTAAAGTGGTGCTTACCAATAATTACCGTTCAGTACAGCCGATACTGGATATATCAAAAACACTGATAGACCGCAATAATGAACGGCTGGTAAAAAAAATTGAAGGGTTAACCAAACAGCTTGTATCTGCAAGGCAGTTTAATATAATTACGCACCCCGCAATAAAAGAGTATGAAACGCCGAGACAGGAAATGATTGGTATAACACTGCAGGCTGAAAAACTGCTTGCACAGGGTGTTGAACCGGGCCGTATTGCGGTTATTTACAAAGAAAACAGGTATGGCGAGGAACTGATGCAGTACTTTAAGCAAAAAGGCATACCCGTGTACAGCAAACGCAGCCTAAACCTGCTGGAAATACCGCTGGCGCAAAAAATGATACTGTTGATGCGCTACCTGGCCAGCGAACATGATATACCTTTTAGCGGTGATGAAATGTTGTTTGAAATATTGCATATTGACTGGTTTAAGATTCCGGCCATTGATATTGCAAAACTAAGTATAGAAGTGGCTGACCGTAATTTCAAAGGAGAAAGCACCTCGGTGAGAAAGCTGCTGAATGAAAAGTGCAGCCAGCCGCCCAAAGACCTTTTTACACAGGGCATACACCCGGCACTGGCAAAAGCCGGTGCAACTATTGAAAAGTTAATAGCCGGTGTAGTAAATGTGCCGCTGCAGCAATTGGCAGAACTTATAATACGCGAAGCCGGTGTGCTGAATTTTATTATGCAAAGCCCTGAAAAGTTGTGGCTGCTGGAGGTGCTTACGGCTTTTTTTGATTTTGTAAAAGAGGAAACACACCGCAATCCGGCACTTAATTTACAAGGCTTTATGCGCATTATAGACATAATGGAGCACGAAGATATTAAGCTGCCCCTGGTGCAGGTAAGCGGCAGCGAAAAAGGCGTAAATCTTTTAACAGCGCATGGCAGCAAAGGGTTGGAATTCGACACTGTTTTTTTTGCCGGTTGCAACTCAAACGTTTGGGAAAAGAAAAGAAATCCCGGTGGGGGATATAAATTTCCTGATACTATATTTTCAACCACCGCAGGCGATGACAGCAACGCCTACGAAGAACTGCGCCGCCTGTTTTATGTAGCCCTTACAAGGGCCGAGCAGCGCCTGGAAATATCGTACAGCCGTTACAGGAATGATGCAAAAGAACTGGAGCCATCACTGTTTATAGCAGAGATACAGGAGGAGCACAAGCTGCCGGTAGAAAAGATAGTGCTGGATGCAGAAGTGCTGGCACAGTTTCAGCTACTGCAGTTGCAGGAAGTAATCTCACCTGAAATTGAGAAAATAGAGAAAGACCTTGTGGACAGGCTTCTGGAAAAATTTGTGATGAATGTAACCGCGCTGAACAATTATTTAAAATGCCCGCTGGAATTTTACTTTAAAAATCTTGTTCGCATTCCCTCTCCAAAAAATGAGGCGATGGAGTTTGGCTCGGCCATACACCATTCCCTTGAGCAGTTATTTAAAAAAATGCGGGATAATAATGAACAGTTTCCTCCCGCTGAAACATTTGTACAGGATTTTGAATGGTATATGTACCGCCACCGTGAAAGTTTTACACCTGAGCAATTTGCGCGCAGGCTTGAATATGGCCGCGAAGTGCTGGCAAACTATTACAACGTGTATAATGGAACATGGAACAGGATTGTAGCTATTGAACGCAATATAAAAACTGTTACCGCAACAGGCGTGCCTATAAAAGGCAAACTTGATAAACTGGAATTTGACGGGAGGAATGTTAACTGTGTTGACTATAAAACCGGTGATGTGGACAGGGCAAAGGACAAACTAAGCCCCCCGGGCGATAAACAACCCAATGGTGGTGATTACTGGAGACAGGCGGTGTTTTACAAAATACTGGTTGATAATTATGACGCAAGGCAATGGAATTTAGTGAGCACTGAGTTTGACTTTGTTGAGCCTGATAAAAAGAAAAAGTACAGGAAACAAAAAATTGTAATAAGGCCCGAAGATATTACCACCGTAATGCAGCAGGTAACTACCGTATGGAATAAAATACAGCAGCATGATTTTTACAACGGCTGCGGCAAGCCGGATTGCCACTGGTGTAATTTTGTTAAAACCAATAACCTTGCCGTAGCATTGCACGAGATAGAAGAAGAGGAAGAATAAAGCCTACCATTAACGGGATTTTATAACGCCGTTCAAATAGTAAATCAATTAAAGCCTTTATGTTTGCAGGCATAGTTAAATAAGGTACATGGGTAAATTAGCATACTTTTTTTTCATAGCTGGTTGTTGCATTGCCATGCTGGGCATAAACAGTTGTGCCAATATTATACCGCCCAGCGGCGGCCCCCGGGATTCCCTGCCGCCCGTGCTGGTAAATGCGCTTCCCAAAGACTCTGCACTCAAATTTAGTGCAAAAAAAATTGTGCTTACGTTTGATGAATATGTGCAGCTTGATAACAATATGAACGCTAACCTTATCGTATCCCCCTACCCTGTTAATATCCCTACTGTGGAAAACAAACTGAAAACAGTAACGGTTTATTTGCGGGACTCGTTAAGGCCTAACACAACATACTCTATCAATTTTGGTAACGGTGTAAAGGACGTAAATGAAGGCAATATTGCCAAAAACCTTACTTACGTATTTTCAACAGGAGACCATATTGACAATGGCACGCTTTCAGGAACAGTAACTATTGCAGAAACCGGTAAAAAAGATTCGACGCTGCTGGTATTGCTGCACAGCAATCTTTCCGATACATCTATACGTAAAAACAATCCTGTATATCTTACCCGGCTTGACAGTGCAGGCCGCTTCAGGTTCATGTATATAGCGCCGGGTACTTATAATGTATTTGTGCTGCCGGACGAATATTCAAAAAAATACGATGACAGTACAAAAATGTTTGCTTTTCTTAATGCGCCTGTAACTATTGACAGTACTACCCAGCCTGTTACACTTTACGCTTACCGGGAGTTTGAGCCAAAAGAAAAAGGCCAGGGTGCGGGTGGTGGCTCAGGCAACAAAAAGAAAAATGCACGGGAGCAACCAAAACTGCAAATGATTACCAGTGTCGGCCAGGGCCCGCAGGATTTATTGCTGCCCTTTATGGTTACTTTCCCCGCTACTAAAATAGGAACATTTGATTCAACAAAAATCGTACTCAGCGACACCAATTACACTCCGCTGAAAGGATATACTTTTTCGGCAGACACAACCATGAAAATTTTTAGCCTGCATTACAACTGGGCAGAAAATGAGCCATACAGGATTGTGGTACAAAAAGATGCTTTTAGCGATACAACGGGCTTGACGCTGGAAAAAAATGATACGCTGTCGTTTAAAACCAAACGGGAAAGCGAGTATGGCAGCATACGCCTGCACTTTAATAACCTTGACCTTTCAAAAAACCCGGTATTGCTGTTGCTGCAGAGTGATAAAATAACTACTTCCGTACCGCTGAGGACCAATGAGTGGTATCAAAAATTATTCAGGCCCGGCGATTACGAAATACGCATACTGCATGATGATAATAAAAACGGGGTATGGAACCCCGGCAGCTACGCCGGAAAAAGGCAGCCTGAAGTAGTAATTACCATCCCCCGCAAGCTAACCATTAAAGCTAACTTTGATAACGAGGTGGATATTAATTTGTAGGCAGGTGTGTTTATTACCTTGTTAGTATTTACCACTCCGTAAATAGTACCTGGTAATATTGCTGGCTAAAACGCTTCACCGAATGTAGCGTAAAAATTGCCTTTGCCATTGTTCAAAGCGTAGTCAAGCCTAAGGTTTAGGTGATCGTTCTTGTTTACCTTAAAACGCAGCCCTGCGCCGTATGCCCAGTAAGGGTTGCCAAGGCGCACATATTTATCATTATCGCCACCCAAAAAGCCAACGCCGCCAAACACAGCGGCGCCAAATCTCTTATAGAGCTCAGTACGAAACTCGGTTTGCACCATCAGCGAATGTTTGTCGCGGTATTTACCTTCATAAACACCGCGCAGTTTTCTTGCACCGCCTAAAAATGCAAGCTGGTCAAAAGGCACCGTTCCGGCAAGATATTTGGCAAACAGTTCGCTCGCCCATACAACCTTTTTATATACGCGTTTATAGCAGGTAACATCATAAGAATATTGCTGGTAATTATAAGTGCTGCCCATTGAGCGTGTGTTAAAAAACAATGCCAGTTCCATCCAGTAGCCTTTGGTGGGGTATATCGTGCTGTCCCTCTTGTCTAAAATCTGCACTACACCAGCCCCGCTGCTTACACTGCCCATACTGCCTGCGATGATACCTTTTGACAATTCGCCACCCGGCAGGGTAGAATCCATGCGGTAGTTTTCGTAATTATAACGCAGCCCTGCGTAATAATGTGGTGCCCATTTATACAACACGCTTACCCTAAGCCGGGGGTAAGTAGCGGTATATAACTCGCGCGGTACAACATTTGTGCCTATACCGTAATAGTAATATGGGTATTTATAATAACCAGCCTCCCCGTATATGTTAAACATATTGCGGTTGGTGTATAATTGAAAGGAGCTATAGTATAGCTGCTGCTTGTTTTGTGTATAGCCTAAACCCATGCTTACCTGCGATGGCGAAGTATGCAGGGGATCGTTACCCAACCGGAAAATGGCAATACCCGCAGCGCCAAAACCAATACGCGTTTCGGGTGAATACGATACAACAGGGAAACCCAGCACCCTGAACTTTTTAAGGTTGCGGGCAGTATCTGCTTTAATGGTTTGTTGCCTGGGTTGTGCATGTAATACAATACAGTTGGCCGCAAACAAACATAAAAAGGCAAATGAAAGGCGATGGATGTTTTGCATAAAGTGTTATGCAAATATATACGTTACAAGCTTTGTGGTAGTTGGCTGCCTCGTGGCGGGTTTAATAAACCCATAAATTGCAACTGGCAGCAAAACCTTATCCCAGCAATTGCTGTACCATCAGGTTCACTTCATCTTCTGTCATTTCCTCATCGGGAGCGCCCGGCCTCAGGTACAATTTAAACTCATCGCGGTAATTGCTTAGCAGCAGGTAATAAATCTCCGTTATTTTGGCAACTGGCAATACATCAATAAATGTGTGAAGTCTTTCACGGATGGAAGCTGGTTTCATAGTATTATCTCTCTCTGCGGCAAATCTAAAATATCATTTTAAAAAACTACCCTTAAAATTTAAGGGCTATTTAATTTGTGCAAAAAAAACAGGCAGTTTTATAAAAAAAACAATTTTGTTAACAACCCTGCCTTACTAAGCTATTTAGTAACTTTGCAGCATGCGTTTCCAGCTACACTCACAATACCAGCCAAACGGCGATCAGCCCAATGCCATTGCACAGTTAACAGAGGGTATTAACAACGGCGAAAGGTATCAAACCTTGCTGGGGGTTACAGGCAGTGGTAAAACATTTACCATGGCCAACGTTATACAAAACGTGCAGCGGCCCACGTTGGTATTAACCCATAATAAAACACTGGTAGCCCAGCTATACGGGGAGTTTAAGCAGTTTTTTCCTGGTAACGCAGTAGGGTATTTTGTGAGTTATTATGATTATTACCAGCCCGAGGCTTACATTGCCGTTACCGATACCTACATTGAAAAAGACCTGAGCATTAACGAGGAACTGGATAAACTACGCCTGCAGGCCACCGCTGAATTACTAACAGGCCGCCGGGATATTATTATTGTGGCAAGTGTTAGCTGTATTTACGGCATAGGCAACCCCGCGGAATTTGAAAATGGCATCATCCGCATACAAAAGGGGCAGGTGGTGGCCAGGCAATCGTTCCTGCACTCGCTGGTCAACATCCTGTATAACCGCACGCAGGTGGAGTTTAAACGTGGTACCTTCCGGGTAAAAGGCGACACTGTGGACATCAACCTGCCGTATGTTGATCATGGCCTGCGCATTACTTTTTTTGGGGATGAGATTGAAGATATTGAAACCATTGATGTAAACACCAACAAACGTATTTCGAAAGAGGACAACGCCGCCATTTTCCCGGCCAACCTGTACCTGGCACCCAAGGACATGATGACCCAGATTCTCTACGAAATACAGGACGAAATGCGGTTGCAGAATGAATACTTTAAAAGCGTAGGTAAGCTGATTGAGGCCCAGCGGTTAAAAGAGCGCGTGGAATATGACCTGGAAATGATACGGGAACTGGGTTTTTGCAATGGTATAGAAAACTATTCGCGGTTTTTTGACCGTCGTGAGCCCGGCACCCGGCCCTTTTGTTTATTAGATTATTTTCCTAAAGACTTTCTGACCATTATTGACGAAAGCCACCAGACAGTGCCGCAGGTAGCAGGCATGTATGGTGGCGACCGCAGCCGTAAACTTATATTGGTTGATTACGGCTTTCGCCTGCCCAGCGCATTGGACAACCGGCCCCTTAACTTTCACGAATTTGAGAATATCACTGGCCAAACAGTATTTGTCAGCGCTACGCCCGGTGACTTTGAACTGGAGAAAACCGGTGGTGTAGTGGTAGAGCAGGTGGTGCGTCCCACAGGCCTGTTAGACCCGCCTATTGAAATACGGCCGTCTGTAAACCAGATTGATGACTTGCTGGATGAGATTGATAAACGTGTAACCAAGGGCGACCGTGTGCTGGTAACCACGCTCACCAAACGTATGGCCGAGGAGATGGATAAGTACCTGCACCGCATCAACATAAAATCAAAATACATACACAGCGATGTGGACACACTGGAGCGCGTGGAGATATTGCGGCAGTTACGGCTTGGCGAGATTGATGTGCTGGTAGGTGTAAACCTGCTGCGCGAGGGGCTGGATTTACCAGAAGTTTCGCTGGTAGCTATATTAGACGCTGACAAAGAGGGTTTTTTGCGTAATGAACGCTCACTAACGCAAACAGCGGGGCGTGCAGCCCGTAATGTTGACGGCCTGGTAATATTTTATGCCGATACCATGACCGAGAGCATGCAGCGCACTATTGATGAAACCAACCGCAGGCGGGAAAAACAAATAGCTTATAACACCGAGCATGGTATAGTACCCAAAACTGTTAAGAAAAGTGTTGAG
>DASZUX010000542.1:0-10202 GCA_035547455.1 Chitinophagaceae bacterium | reverse complement strand
GGAAACACAGCTTTTTTAAACGGCAGCCGTTCTAAAAATTGCACAGCCATTTGTTTTGACAAGGCTTCATCGCCTATTTTAAACTCAAGCAATGCAAACCACATTCTCTTCCAGCGCAGTTCTTCCTGTTTTATAAATCCTTTTGTGTACCTGTCCCACAGCCGGTTGTTATGGTGACTGTAATGTTCAAAAAAGGTGTCAAAATCAATAACGCCCCTTTGCTTAAGGCCGTTTAGCCCGTAAAGTTCGTGCAGTACCTCTTTGGCATTAGTTTCAAAATCCCAAAGTGTGTGATCAAGGTCAAAGAAAAGATGTTTGTAAGCCATAAAACGTACCGCTAAGTTAGACCTGTAATGTGTAAGCGCCAAACGCCGCCGGTATTGTAATTTTATCCTTTTATTAATAACCGGGTTTACACATAACTTAGCACATTTAATACAGGATTACATGATTGTAGTAATTACCGGTGCATCTAAAGGTATAGGCAGGGCGATTGCTGAAAAGTTTGCAGCGCAGGGGCATACCTTAATACTTTGTGCCCGCAGCCTGCAGCAGCTTACAGAAGCAGCAGATGCTATGCAGGCTGCATACCCCAACTGTGTTATTTACTACAAAGCTGTTGATATAGGTGTAAAGGAAGAAGTGGATGCATTTGCAGCGTGGATATTACAAACAGCGGGCATACCCGGCATAATTGTTAATAATGCTGCCTGGTTTATAAACAGCAGCATACACAGCGAGGATGATGGAGTGCTGCAGGGTATGATGGCCACAAACCTGTACGGTGCTTATTACTTAACGCGGGCATTGCTGAAGGGTATGATGCAAAAACAAAGCGGTCATATTTTCAATATTTGTTCTATTGCTTCATTTAAAGGCGCATTTAACGGCGGCAGCTATAGTATAAGTAAGTTTGCACTGGCAGGTTTTACAAAAAATCTGCGTGAAGAAATGAAGCCGTATGGTATTAAAGTAACCGGCGTGTACCCCGGATCTGTGTACACTGAAAGCTGGCATGGCAGCAATATTGACCCGCAGAGTATAATACCGGCGCAGGATGTTGCAGGATTGATATATGCAGCCTCCCAATTATCGCCCCAGGCCTGTGCTGAAGATATTATTATACTGCCGCAAGACACGGAAAAATTCAGTCCTTTTTAAATAAGGAATCATCTTTTGCCTGTATCATTTTTTTTCGCCTGCGGGCTGCTATACGTTCAATACTTAGCCCCTGGACCACAATAGAAAAAACCACTACAAAATAGGTAATCACTACAAATAAATGCCCGTGATGATGCTCATTTAAGGTTAAGGCAAGTGCGATGGAGATACCGCCACGCAGCCCGCCCCACGTTAAAAAAGCCACTGTTTTAAAAGGCATTTCTTCCTTTAAACGAATTATTAATGAAGAAACATAAACAGACACAAACCTGGCTATTAATATTGCAGGAATTGCTATTAACCCTGCTATCCAATAGTTACTGAAGTGGGTGATAATGAGCAATTCAAAGCCCATCAGCACGAACAACACCATATTTAGTATTTCATCAATCAGCTCCCAGAATTTGTCTATGTAATCGCCCGAGGTATCGCTCATTGCGTAAGCCTTACCGTAATTGCCAATAAAAATACCCGCTGCCACCATGGTGAGTGGCTCAGATATTCCCAGGCTTCGTGCCAGTGTATAGCCCCCCAGTACAATGGCCAGGGTAATCATCACTTCTATCTTATAGTCATTCACATTTTTTAAAAGACGCAGGCCGATAAAGCCAAGTGCAATGCCAAGGGCAAGCCCGCCCAGGGCCTCAGTTACAAAAATTTTCGCCACACTTGTAAAAGTAATTTTTTCCCATGGGTTGTGCAGTGCATGCAAAATGGTAAAAAACAATACCAGCGAAACGCCATCGTTAAATAACGACTCCCCTGCAATTTTTGTTTCCAGCGATTTTGACATTTTTGAATCACGCAAAATAGCCAGCACTGAAATGGGGTCAGTCGGCGAAATAAGTGTGCCAAATAAAAGGCACTGCAGAAAAGGTATGTCAAGATGCAATAGCGGAAATGCATAGAATAATATGATTGCAACGGCAAAGGAAGATACCGCAACGCCAAGCGTGGAAAAAAGCAGCACAGGCAATAACTGGCTTCTCAGGTCTTTTATGCGGATTTGTATGGTACCCGCAAACAGTAAAAAATTAAGCAGGGTGCCTATAAATACATTGCTGAAATCAACCGACGTAACAAGCTTTGTGGTACCGTCAAACAGCGTGGGGAAGATGTCGCTGGTGAGCATTATTACCAGCGAAACTATAATGGCTATACTCATTACCCCAATGCTGGTAGGCAGTTTTAAAAAACGGTGATTTATAACAGCAATAATTGTTGCCAGTACAATTACAAAGGTTACAACATTTTGTATATTCATGTATTCATCTGTGGTTACAATATTGTTAGGGCTATTGTGTTCCTAATACAAACACCTGCAAAAATCTTGCAGGTGTTTGTAATTAACTATCGGCACTACGGTGTAGCTGCCGTTCACGGGTGGTTTTTCCAGGCTTTTAATATCGCACAATTAAAATATTGCAACGGTTGAACTTTATAACACAAAAAACCGGCCATTCTTTAACAAAATACAATTTGCCTGTATTTCAACCGGTTGCGGGTTACACACTAACCGTCTTTTCCAATTACTACAATCTAAAATGTGGAAAAAAATGGGCAGTAAGATGTAAAAATAAAAAATCCCGCCCCTTCTGTACAGGGCGGGATAGTGACAGTTAGTTTTAATAGTTGCGGCCTATTTGTACAACAATTCGTAATATTCATGTGCCATGCGGTTGCTTTCAAACTGAAAGCGTACATCGCGCATACCATTTTTTATTACCTGCCGCCAGGTGTCGTAGCCTTCATAATATAACGGCAGTATTTGTTTTTCAAGTATGTCGTAAATACTATTTAAATCATATTCATCCTGCTGCTGTGTATTCATGTTTGCATAATCTGCCTTAGGTACTACAAACCCATTGTGCCCATGGTTAATAAATTCGGGGATCCACCCATCATCGGTTGAAAAATTTACTGCACCATTCATAGCAGCCGTCATACCACTTGTGCCTGATGCCTCACGGGGCACACGCGGGTTGTTAAGCCATATATCTGCCGCCTGTTTAAGCCTTTTGCTCAATGCAAGCTCATAGCCTATAAGCACAGCCACATTTTTATAATTTTTACTTAAGTGAACCAGGTTATTAAATTGAGATATAGCAGGATAATCCAGCGGGTAAGGCTTACCAGCCCAAATAATTTGCACCGGGTATTTTGTGTTGCTTAGCAGGGCATTAAATTTTTCCATGTTCCATGTAAGCATATCGGCGCGTTTGTAGCCTGCAAAACGGCGCGCCCATACTATGGTTAGTACATTTGGGTTAAACAGCTTGCCTGTTTGGTCGGCTACTATTTCAAAAGCCCTTTTCTTAAGGTATTTTTTACGGTCGTCAAAAGCCCAGTCATTGCCGTCTTCTGATGCCTTATACAATTGTTTATCGGCCCAGTAACGCCAGTTTTGGGCGTTGGTAATGCTTATTATGTCGCATATCCCTTCATATTTACCCCACATTTCCCGCGAAACTTCGCCGTGTAACTGCGATACCCCGTTAGCCAGCTTTGCAAAACGCAAAGCGGCAAGCGAATGATTGAACAGGTCATCCTTTGTGCCGGTAAGCTTTCTTACTTCGTCTATGCTAAGGCCGCAGAAGTAACTCATCTTATGGCACAGGTAAATATCATGTTTTTCATTGCCTGCTTCTTCGGGCGTGTGCGTAGTAAATACAAGGTGTTTACGCACCATTTCAGCACTCTTAAATTTGTTGAGCAGGTAAAAAGCAGATGAAATACCGTGCGCCTCGTTTAAGTGGTAAAGGTCTGGCGAAAACCCAAGTTCATCTACAAGTTTAGCCCCGCCCACGCCCAGCAAAATAAACTGCGCTATTTTGGTAGCAACATTAGCGTCGTATAAGCGGTGGGTAATTGTTTGCGATACATAATCGTTTTCCGGCAGGTCGGTAGACAGAAAAAACAGCGGCGCTGTATTAAATGTCTCAGGGTTAAGGTACCATGCCTTTACCCAAACCGGTGTATCGTGTATAAGTATCTGGTATTTAATGCCGGTATCTTCCAAAAAACTAAATAGTTTTTCCATCCACATAACCTGCAGGGTCTGGTCCTGGTTACGTGCCTGGTCATAATAACCATATTTCCATAAAATGCCTATGCCTATTTCGTTCTGCCGCAATTCATATACACTGCGCATGTGCGAGCCTGCCAGGAAACCCAACCCGCCGCTGTATATTTTTAAAGGCTGGTGCACTGCAAACTCCATTGAGAAATAAGCTACTTTTTTTGAATAACGCTCATCTACCTGGTAAGGAACCTGGAAATTTCTAAAATTCATGATAGCAAGTTGGTTTTTGTCGGGGACGCAATTTAATAGATATTCTGGAAAGTGTTATTTTTACACATTAAATTTATTCTACCAAACCGGGTCATTTATTATTCAAAGAATTGTTATAAATGTTAATAATATTCGCTTTTCGCAAAGAAAAGCTTTTTACCCTGAAGTTTTTTTGGATTTCTTTATTTTCTTTTTGGGCCATTCATCATCAAAATAACATTTTATACCACGGTGGTTTCCGCAATTGCCGCGTTCTTTTACAATTATTTTGTTACCGGTAAAGGTAAAATCAATTTCGCAGGGGTCGCCGCTTTGCTGGTATAAGGCTTTATTACCATCATGTACCCTCATTTGTCCTTTTAATTCACCGGTACAGTTTCCATCATCTTTTTCAAAGTGCATAAAAAAACTATACTTACCGGTATTGCTGCCATCGCGTACCGAAATAAAGTTACGCTTATCGCCTGCATAATCGCCGCTGAATTTATTCTTTGCAGGTAATGTATCTATAGGATTAATAATGGCGAGGTTTTTTGATTTACCCTCGTTGCTGTCATCCAGAACCTTTATAAATATTCCTGAACCGCTGTTGTATGCATAACCGTTATTAGTGTACAACATACCCGTACCGTTGTCATCGGCTTTCTCCCTGCTTATCATAAAAGTAGGCTCGCGGTTTATAGTAACGCTGTGTGTGTACCCATCGTCAACCTTACCGGCAAATACCTGCAGTGCAGCCTGGTACCTTCTCTTTTTATCCAGCACAAAAACAACAACCTTTTCCCTTTTCTTTTGTCTTATTAAAACCAGCAGGTATTCTTCTTCATCTTTATGAATATTGCCTATTGGGTTTATTTTAGTGCCGGTAACAGCACTGTCAATAAACTTTCCGAGTGCCGAATCCGGTATAAACTGGGTAAAAACTTTTTTACCAATAAGAATGCTGTCTGCTATGTTATTAACATTGGTATCTGCAATAGTTAACGGCAAATTAAGCGGTTTAAAAGCATCTCTAAAATCCTTAAAAGTAACAGGTACGTTTCCAGACAAATCCTGCTGCTTCGCTTTACACGAAAGCATGCCCACAAAAACTATACTAACCAGCCAAATTTTCGGCATAGCCCGGTTTTTTGATAAAAATATGTTATTCAGGGTATTCATTAAGAATATTTTTTTAGATTTGTCTAAAATTATTTTACGTGCAATCTAATTTTACGATAACCGAGGAGAATTATATTAAAGCAATTTACCATTTGCAGCAACCGTCAGGCAGTGTAACTACCAACGAATTATCAGCATCATTACACACAAGGCCTGCCACGGTTACAGACATGCTTAAAAAGCTAAAAGCCAAAAAGCTGCTGGCCTATGAGCCTTACAAGGAATTTCAATTGACCACCGACGGTAAAAAAGCTGCGTTAACCATTATACGAAGGCATCGCTTATGGGAGTTTTTTTTGGTAGAGAAATTAGGCTTCGGGTGGGAAGAAGTGCATGAAGTAGCAGAGGAACTGGAGCATGTTGGCAGCAAAAAATTGGTGGAAAAATTAGATGCCTACTTAGGTTTTCCAAAATTTGACCCTCACGGCGACCCCATACCCGACAGCAACGGCAAGATGAGCGTGGTACAGCAAATATGCCTGGCAGAACTGGCCATTAATAAGCCTGCGCAGGTAATAGCAGTAGGTAACCAGGCCAACGAGTTACTTGAAGTACTAAGCCACAGGCACATTGTACTTGGCGCAAGACTTGAAGTAAAGAAAAAATTTTCGTTTGACGGCTCCGTGGAAGTAAAGGTTAAAAACCTGCCGCCGGTAAACATAAGCGAGCAGCTTGCCAAAGCATTATTTGTAAAACCTTTATAAACAATAGCGCCGGCAATACCCGGCAAAGGAATTAACATTATGTCACAACAACATCACACTGAGTTATCGCTGGAAGATGTACACGGAAGTGTTGACCCGGCAAAACATTCCAGTCGCTGGAAACGGGTGCTATCGTTTGCCGGGCCTGCCTACCTGGTAAGCGTTGGCTACATGGATCCGGGCAACTGGGCAACCGATTTACAGGGCGGTTCAAAATTCGGCTACTCACTTATATGGGTGTTGCTGATGAGCAACCTGATGGCCCTTTTGTTACAATCGCTTAGTACAAGACTTGGTATTGTACGCCGCCGAGACCTTGCCCAGGCCAACAGGGAGGTTTACCCTGCATTGGTAAACTTTTGCCTGTATATACTGGCGGAACTGGCCATAGCCGCGTGCGACCTTGCCGAAGTACTGGGAATGGCTATTGGTATAAACCTGCTTACAGGGCTGCCGGTATTATGGGGAGTAATAATAACCGTGCTTGATACTTTTATTTTACTGGTACTGCAACGTTACGGCATACGAAAAATTGAAGCATTCATTATTGCCCTTATCGCCACCATCAGCCTGTCATTTTTAATTGAGTTACTATGGGCAAAGCCACACATGGCTTCCATAGCCAAAGGCTTTATTCCTTCAAAACTAAACAATGGCGCTTTGTATATTGCCGTGGGCATTATTGGTGCAACGGTTATGCCGCATAACCTTTACCTGCACTCAGCCCTTGTGCAAACACGCAAAATAAAAAATGATAAGGCCGGCATAAAACAGGCGTTGAAGTTTAACCTGCTTGACAGTACCATTGCTTTAAACCTGGCCTTTTTGGTAAATGCAGCTATTTTAATACTGGCAGCAGCCACATTTTTTAGTACAGGCAGAACAGACGTTGCAAGAATTGAAGATGCCTATAATCTTTTACCCATGCTGGGCAAATTTGCGCCTTACCTGTTTGCCATTGCCCTTATTGCAGCAGGGCAAAGCAGCACAATTACCGGCACGCTTGCCGGCCAGATTGTAATGGAAGGATACTTAAGCCTGCGTATAAACCCATGGGTAAGGCGCCTGCTTACCCGCCTGCTGGCCATTGTGCCTGCTGTAATTACAATACTTGTGTTTGGCAACAATCAGTTAGACGACCTGCTGGTATTAAGCCAGGTAATTTTAAGCATGCAATTGGGCTTTGCCATAATACCGCTGATACACTTTGTAAGCGATAAAAAAACCATGGGCCCTTTTGCTATAAAAACACCTGTAAAAATAATTTCGTGGGTGGTGGCCGGTATTCTTGTGTACTTGAATGTAAAGCTTGTTACCGATGAAGCGTTTGATTTTTTTAAAGCTGATGGCCATTGGATAATGAAAGGACTGATAATAGTGGCAGGCATTATTTTTACATGGCTGTTTATAATGATGACGCTGCTACCGGTAATAAGAAACCGTAAGGAGCGGGCGTTGCTGCACATGCATAGCCTTGAGAAACCGCTGGTAATTCCAAACGTTCCGCAAACGCATGTTATTGCCGTGGCGCTTGATTTTGGTAAAATGGATGAAAAATTAATTGCGTATGCTATAAGCCAGGGCAAATTTGATGCTGAATACGTATTGCTGCATGTAGTAGAGACGGTATCAGCAGAATACCTTGGCGAATCTTCCGGGGACTTTGAAACACAACAGGACAGCGGCCGGCTTGAGATGTATGCAAAACAGTTAAAAGAAATGGGGTACAGGGTTACCACCAGGGTAGGTTATAACAGGCGTATTAAAGAAATTGTGCGTATTGTACAGCAAAACAATGCAGGCTTGCTGGTAATGGGCGCCCACCGCCATAGCGGCCTTAAAGACTATCTTTACGGCGAAACAGTTGACCACGTAAGGCACAAACTAACCATACCCGTTTTAATTGTAAGCTAATGGATAATGCAGTTTTGATAAGGGAAATACAGGAAGAAGATAATAAACAACTGGCGGGTGTAATACGCGCAACGCTTGCTGAATTTAAAGCTAACAAACCAGGCACTGTTTATTATGACCCCACTACTGATGACCTTTATTCGCTGTTTCGCAAACCAGCCTCCATTTATTTTACCGCGTTATACGGGGGCAACATTGCTGGCGGCGCCGGCGTGTACCCAACCGAGGCATTGCCGCAGGGATGCTGCGAACTGGTAAAGCTATACCTTGCGCCGGAAGCCAGGGGCATAGGCGCGGGAAAAGCGCTTATTGAAAAATGCTTTGAAGCTGCAAAGGTGCTGGGCTATACATCAATGTATCTTGAAACCATGCCTGAATTAAACACTGCTGTAGGACTTTACGAAAAAATGGGGTTTACCCGTTTAACCGGCCCATTGGGCAATTCAGGTCATTTCGGTTGCGATTTGTGGATGTTAAAGCAGTTGTAGCTTTGCAAAATGCCTATTTAAACGCATTACCTGCAAACTCTTGCTTTTTATCAAAATATTTGTAATTTCGTGTGTCAACATACACGTAAGTTTGCATCTTTAATATTTTGGCAGAACTAATTTTTACAATCCCCTAAATTGAATTTGCTTTCTTAAACCGGCGATTTTGCCACTGTACATATTATTTAGCATACATTTGCCGCCTTTTATTATGGAATATAATACAACAAGAAACTACCTGAGCATGCGTGAATATGGCCGCCATATTCAAAGAATGGTGGAATATCTTTTAAGCATTGACGACAGGGAAAAAAGACAACAACAAGCAATGGTTGTTATAGAACTGATGGGCTTTCTTAACCCGCACCTGAAAAATGTTGAAGACTTCAGGCACATGCTTTGGGATCATCTTTTTTTTATAAGCAACTTTCAGCTGGATGTAGATAGCCCCTATCCCATCCCTCAAAAAGAAACCTATAAGGCAAAACCTGAACCTATCGGCTATCCAAAACGCTACCCCCGTTACTCACATTTAGGCAAAAACCTTGAACTGGTAATTGATAAGGCGCTGAAAGAAAATGATGCCGAGAAAAAATCCGGCTTCTCTAACGCTATCGCCTATTATATGAAACTTGCTTACAGCAACTGGCATAAGGAACTGGTACACGATGATGCCATACGCAGCGAGTTAGACAAAATTACAGACGGCCAGCTTGAGTTTAGCAATACCCCTTATATAAAACACCGCAACCAGAATTTTGAAAGAGATGATTACAGGAGCGGCGGCAGCAACCGCAGGTATCAAAATTTTGGCAGCCGTAACAACCAGGGTAACCGTAACAACCAGGGCGGCAACCGCAATAACCAGGGCGGCCGCAATAACCAGGGTAACCGTAACAACCGGAACCAGAATTTTAAAAAGCGTTTTAAATAGCCCTGCAATACAGGTAATAAAAATAATCTTTAGTCCCGCCGCTATGCGGCAGGACTTTTTTATTTTCGTTTAGCCAACCTTTATACAACACAGGTAAACCACAATTATGGCCTCATTTGAAGTAAATGGCGGAAAAAAGCTGCGGGGAGAAATTATTCCACAAGGCGCCAAAAATGAAGCGCTGCAGATTATTTCAGCAGTATTGCTTACCCCTGAAGAAGTAACCATTAGCAATATACCTGATATACTTGATGTGAACCTGCTGATAGAGCTTCTTGGCGAACTGGGTGTAAAAATTACCCGGCCAAGAAGAGATGTTTGCATTTTTAAGGCAGACAATGTTGATGTAGATTACCTTGGCTCTGAGACGTTCAGGAAAAAGAGCGGCCGTTTAAGGGGTAGCGTAATGATAGCAGGCCCAATGCTTGCACGCTTTAAAAAAGCTTATATTCCTAAACCGGGCGGCGATAAAATTGGCCGCCGCAGGTTAGATACCCATATTATTGGCTTCGGCAAACTGGGTGCTCACTTTGAGTATAATGACGAAC